>PKXH01000027.1:72287-134244 GCA_003133405.1 Acidimicrobiaceae bacterium
GCGGCGAGCGACGTACCCCTCCTCATTGGGACCAATCGAGACGAGTGGCGGCTGTTCGCGCTCTTCGACCCAGTCTTCATGGCTACCGACGAAAAGCGTCTCGCGTCGACATTACAAGCGCTCCTCGCCGAACGCGCCACTGGGGCGATTGAGACCTATCGTCAGCGCCTGGGCGACGTCCCTCCCGCGCTGATCCTGGCCAGCGCGATGAGCGACTCCATCTTTCGGGTTCCGGCGATCCGTTTGGCGGAGGCCCAGCAGCGCGCCGGCGGGTCCGCGTGGATGTACCTGTTCACCTGGGCGGTGCCCGAGGCCAAGAACGCACTCGGCTCGTGCCACGCGCTGGAGCTACCGTTCGTCTTTAACACGTTGGACAAACCGGCCGCCGAACTCTTCGTCGGCCACGACGCTTCTTCGGAGCTCGCGCGCGACCTCAACGCCACGTGGGCCGCGTTCGCCCGATACGGCGACCCCGGGCGGGGAGCTCTTGGCGAGTGGCCTTCTTACGACCCCATCGACCGTAAGACGATGATCATCGACGTCGAGTCCCGAGTGCAGAGTGATCCACTCGGCGACGAGCGGGCGCTCTGGCCCGAGTGACCGGCCCGGGATCGCGCGACCTTGACCACGCTCGCTGATGGAACATAGAGGGTCCGAACGTGACGTGCCCGAGCCCTATTCGAAAGCGGAATTGGCGATCCAGTAGTCGATGAGGGTCCGATCTCCCTTGACCGCGACGCTGACCTCGGCGATCGCTTGACGACGCAAGAGAACCATCAAAACATCCTTCGCGGAGCCCGACAGCTCCACGTGGGGACTATCCGTGCTGTCAATCAGGCCGAAACCGTTCTCCAGGAGTTGAATGGTCCAGGTCCCCGCGACGTCGCTCAAGGCGATTCGTATCAACTCGCTGCCGCCACGAATCTCCCGTACGTCGGGCGAGAAGTCCCCCGCCGACTTTAAGTTGACGAGAAACTCGTCGATGGCGTCACTGGCCACGAGAGGATCGACCACCGGAGTGCGACCGACGGCCAATTCGAGATCGATCCGATGAACGAAGGTCTCGTGCAGTTGGCGGCGCGACCAAAATCGAAGATGTTGGTCGGCGCCCCAGGCCCACATCGGCTCATCGGGATTTCCATTCCGTAGGGTGACGAGCAACGACGCGCCACCGCTTCGGATCCATGGGGTGCTGACCGGTCCTCGATCAAAGTCCATCTCCGACGACGGGATCCTCGCCGTGGCGCGCACCCGCACAAGGTGTTCCGCCCAGCGGTGCACGTGACCTAGGTGTTCGGCGAGGTCGTGGACCGACCACTCGGGGCACGACGGCACCATCGTGGCGTCATCGGCGCCTTCGTAGATCGTGGCGAAGCGATCAATCTCGACCTCGAGCGCGTCACAGTGTTCTGCGTGTTCCACGCCTCGATGCTATTGGATAGTCAACGGCGATCGTTCCCGGAATCCTCGTTCGACTTCGACGGTTTTCGTGAGAACTCGCGTGAAGTGTCGGACCTTTCTCAACCGCGGCGCCAGTACTGTGGAACGGATGTCCCTTCCCCCGCCACCCCTCGATGCGGTAGAGCCCGTTCCGCGAAAGGTGCAGTCGCGTTCTCGAACGATCGTCGAATGGCTGATCGTGCTGGCGATTGCGGTCCTGGTGTCGCTGCTGGTTCGCACCTACGTGTTTCAAACCTTCTCCATCCCCTCGGGATCGATGGAACCGACGCTCCAGGTCGGCGATCGGATCTTGGTCTCGAAGCTCAGCGTCGAATTCGGCACCATCCACCGAGGGGACATCTTGGTCTTCAAAGCCCCGCCTGACGTGCGCAGCGACTGCGGCGACGACGTGGCCGACCTAGTCAAGCGGGTAATTGGCCTGCCGGGAGACCATCTCACCTCAAAGGGCAACACGATCTACGTGAACGGTAGCCCTCTGAAGCAGCCGTGGACCCACAACGAGCCGATCTTTCGACACATCGGAAGGGTGACGGTCCCGGCTAATCACTACTTCATGATGGGCGACAACGAGCCGAACTCCTGTGACAGTCGCTATTGGGGCAGCATCCCGCGCTCGAGTGTGATCGGCAAGGTGTTCCTTCGAATCTGGCCTCTCTCACGAATCGGTTTCCTCTAACGCCCTCGGCGCCGCGCGTCACTTCGCTACCGTCGACGGTTCGTCACCCTCCGTCAACACTGTCCCAAACCTGGACGTGACCCCAACTCAGGCGAGCGGGTGCGACGCAAAGAACGACCACATCAAGGTGTTCGCGCTCACGAGGTCTGACTGGGGACCGAGCAGCGACGTGATCATCGAAGAGAGCGCCGGTCCACCGGGCCATTCGTGGCCCTCGCCCATCACCTCGTAGAGTTCGACCTCGGCGTCGCTGGCACACTTCGAATAGGTCGTCAGCTCTACACCTGAGACCGGGGCCGCGGTCGAGGGCTTCGTCGAGCATCGATCCTGGCGAGCCCAGTCCTTGGCGGCGGTACTCACCGAATAGGTCCAGTACGCCTGGCCCTGCCCCGCGAAGGGGTCGATCGGGTCGGCCGATCCGTGAAAGGAGATGATCGGGACCGCCCTGGTGGTGGGACACGGGGTGGGCCAGCGGAGCCCACTGACCGGGGCGGCGGCGGCGAAGACGCTCGAGTCGTCACAGGCCAGTTGGCTCGCCTCGCGCGCGCCCCCAGAGAACCCCGTCGCATAGACCTCAGAGGAGTTCACGCAGTACTTGTGTTCAAGTACGCCCACCAGCGCCGTTAGGAACTCGATGTCGTTGGCCGACTTCGCGGGTATCGAACGGCCGCCGACCAGGGGCACGCCCGGCACATTCCAATCAAAGCCCGTACCGTCAGGTATGAGCGCCTGGGGGTACGCCACGATGAAGTTCTCGGCGTTCGCGGTCGAGTTCATTTTGGTGAATCCCTCTTGCTCGAGGGCGGTGCTGCCACTGCCGTGGAGGTTCAAGACCAGGGCGAGCGGCGTCGCGTCGGTGGAAGATTTTGGCACGTGAACAATCACCGTTCGCTGGAAGCCATTGACCGTCAACGACAGCGTCGTTGAGCCCGGCGTCGTCGTTCCACAGCCCGACCTCGACGTCGAAGGTGACGCAGCGCTCGCCGTCGTGGAACGACTGACGGAGGAGCAACCCAGCGCCAGAACGAGCACTCCGGCCAGCGCGATCACGCGCCGGCGACGGCGCGTCGGCGCCGACCACGGCCTCACGACTGCATCAGTCACTACCGAGTCCCCTCTTTCGTGTGGAACCATCGTGGCACAAATCTTGTATTTATGCAACTAGGTTGCCTATCGGCTAGAGTACCCTCGTGCCGGCCACCACCACGTCGCCCGTCCTCTTTGGTGACATCTTGGCTCTGGCGCGCGAAAGTTGGGTTCGTGAGATGTCGACGCGCCTCGCGGAACGTGGATACCCGGACTATCGCCGCGCTGACCCGCTCGTCCTTCGTTGGCTCGTGCACGGGACACTGCCCTTTGGCAGGCTCACCTCGGTGCTGGGCGTCTCTCGCCAATCGGCCCGCAAAGTCATCAGCGGGCTCGTTGAGCGCCACTACGCCCACGTGCGCGCCGACGAGACTGACTCTCGTCGAAGAAACGTAGAACTAACCCCTTGGGGTCGCGACTACGCGAGCGCCGTTATCGAGGTTCTCTCGGCTCTCAATCGCGAGATCGCCGCCAAGGTGAACCCCGACCAACTCGAGGCCGCGCAGTCCGTACTCGGCTACGTGAAGGACAACTTCGGCCTCTAACGTGGGGACCAGTTGAGAGGAGTCTCCGTGAGGATCTTGATAGTTGGCGGCACGTCCTTCGTTGGCCGGGCGATCGCCTGGTCCGCCTGGCACCGCGGTCACGACGTCACCGTGGTGAACCGGGGCGTGACGCCGAACGATCTGCCCGAGAAGATTGAACGTCTCGTCGGCGATCGCCAAGGTGATCTCTCGGCACTCGCCGAACGAACCTTTGACGTCACCGTCGACTCGACTGCCTTTCGCCCGAGCGACGTGGAGCGCTTGGCGAGCGCCCTCGAAGATCGAGGCGGGCGGTACTTGCAGATCTCCTCGATCTCGGCCTACCGCGAACCCGAGTTCGCGGGCGCCAACGAAGCCTCGTGTGAACTCTGGGGCGACGAAGGGCTTGATCTCGATGGCCCCATCACCGGCGCGTCGTACGGACCGCTGAAGGCGGCGGCCGAGCGGGCCGCTACGGAGTACTTCTCCGACCAGCTCACCGTCGTGCGCCCAACGTTCGTCATTGGCTCACACGACGCGACCCTTCGCTTTCCCTATTGGGTTGAGCGGGTACGCAAAGGTGGCGACATCGCCGTTCCTGGACCTCGCGCACACGCCATGGAGTACGTCGACGCGCGCGATCTGGCCAACTTCGTCGTCCACGTCGCCGAAGAGAAATTGACCGGCGCCTATCACGTCGCCGGACCGCAGCCGGCCGGACACTTTGTCGACATGGTCGAGCAGATCGCGGCGCACGTGGCACCCTCGGGCACCACGATTCATGAGGTCAGTGCAGAACGGGTTATTGAACTCCATCTCGCGGGAAAGTTTCCACTGTGGACCGGAGCGCAGAGCGACAAGCTACTCACACTCGACAGTTCATTGGCGATCTCGTGCGGGCTTGATCTTCGGCCCCTAAGTGACAGCGTGGACGACGTGACGTCGTGGTGGGGCGAACGGGCCTGGCCCGAACACTGGCTCACCGGCGCCGAAGAGGCTCGTCTTCTCTCACCCGACGCGCCGACCACGTGACGGTGCGGACGCGAGCGCCTCACCGCCTGACGCTCAGTCGGTAAGAATCAAGGAATAACCGACGACAGAAGAAGATGGGCTCTATGGACGAAGATCGATTCACTCGACTCGTTCGAGAGCATTCGCCAGCCATTGGCAACTATCTTCGCCGGCGTCTCTATCCGCTCTCGAGCGCCGACCTCGACGATCTCGTAGAAGAGACCCTGCTCGTGGTATGGCGGCGACTCAACGACGTCCCGCCCGACGCCGAACTTCCCTGGATGATCGGGGTCGCGAGAAACGTCCTGCGCAACGCCCACCGATCCAAGAATCGCCGCCTCGCCTCTGAAGCAAAACTGCCACCACCTCGCGATCTCTCTTCGGCAGAGGAGGCGGTTATCGCCGACACCACGGTTCGTGAGGCACTCCGTTCACTCGCCGACGACGATCGGGAGTTTCTGCTGTTGCACGCGTGGGACGGACTGAACACGCACGAACTCGGGAAGCTCTACGCCATCAGCACGAACGCCGCAGCCGTTCGTCTCTCTCGCGCGCAGCGGCGTTTTCGCGAGTTACTGGGCGACGCCGAAAATGACTGAAAGTTTCTCACGGCGCGCGACAGTAACTAAGCAGGAGGAGGCTCATGAGTGACGTTGACGATCGTCTTAGAGCGCTCGACCCCGCCGCGGGTCAGCCGTACCGGCACCCGGACCTCGAGGGAATGATTACCCGAATTACCAGCCAGAAAGTGGTGGCGCCGAGTCACGTCTGGCGCCGCTTTGAACTGAAGATGGCCAGCGCCCTCGCGGCCAGCGCGCTCGTTACCGTCGGCGCCATCGCCGCACTACAAGGCGCGGGAACCGTCCTACCCCTCTTGGCGCTGCAAGGCGCCGTGCACGGTGCCGCGCCGGGTAGTTTGAAATCCACCTTCGGGACGATGGAGATCCGCCTTAAGTACCACTTCAGCACGGGTCCCGAACTCACGCCCACCCCGCCCGTCGGTCTTTCGTACGCACTTATAATCCCAAGCGACGTGTCCACTGAGGCGTTACGCATTGCGGCGATCTTTGACGTCACCGAAACTCCTCTCACCATCAGCGGGGGCGGTAACGGCGAAACGATCACCGACTCCTCGGGGAGGTCACTGGACTACGAGAGTTCGGGGCTGCCGCAGTGGTACTACTCCTCAACCTCACCGCCCGTTGCGCCCGCGGCGGCGGCGGACACGTCAAACGCGAACCTGCCGAGCCACGCGGCACTGCAAAGCGACGTTCGCAACGTTCTCACCAAGTTGAACTACGGCTACGGCGTCTCGTCGCCGAACTTTTCCACCGCGACCATGTCCACCACCAGCGCGGATGGTTCGACGCCGGTGTCGATCAACACCGAGTCGGTCACGTACACCGTCGACGTCAATGGGGTCGCGACGGATCAGTCGATAGATTTCTCGGTCGACGCGAACAACAACGTCGTTTACGCCTCGGGCCCGGCGTTCAGCGTGGCGTCGACGTCCAATTACCCCTTGCAGAGCCCCGCCCAGGGGGTTGCCGCCCTCAACGCCGAGCAGCAAAACGGGTCTCCGTCGAACCCAAGCGCGTCGAGCACGACGTCAACCTCGCCCGCTGGTCCGCCGATCGTCGAGGTGACCTTGACTTCAGTATCGTTGTCGCTCGCCACGTACCAACTCACCGACGGCACCTCGTGGCTGCTCCCCGTGTATGACTACGTGGGCCAAACGATCAATGCCGACGGGACCTCTTCGAGTAGCGACTGGTACGAGCTGGCCGTCGATCCCAGCTACGTCCAGGCCAGTTCAAACTCGTCGGGTGTTGGCACGGGCGGGCCCCTCACCTACTAGACCGCCTCGAGCCCAACGATCAGCCAATCGGCCGTAGCACTTGAATCTGGCCAACGCCGACTTGAAGATTCAGCACTAACAGCGTCCCGGATGATTTCGATGTCGACGACGCGGCCGTTGAACTCGTGCCCGACACGGCGCTCGGGTCGTGGTAGTACCAGCGTTGCACGTTGCCAATTCCCACGTGCGTGCCAAGATCGAGCGTCACGTTCCTGGGCAGTTCCACCACCAAGAGGCCCACGCCCTGGGTTGCGGTGATGTATCGCGTGCCCGGTGGAAAGTGAACGCGCGACAGATCAATCATTGACTTCCCAAAGGTGCCGTGGTACGTGCGTTGCACCTCGGCGGGCGAGATGGGATGCCACGCTCGAGCGCCGCTGCCGCCCTCGAGGGGCACACCAATCACCTGCAGCGTCAACAAAAATGCGCCTGACACCACGATGAGGAGACTCAGGAATCCGAGGAAGCACAGCGCGAGGAACCTTCGAATCGTGAGGCGACGGGCGGGCGTTCGTAGCGAAATAATCGCCAGCACCACTAGAAAGATCAACCAGAGATAGGTGAGCCCCCTCCCCGAACCCGGAGAAAGTCCGTGATGCAACGCCGCGAACAAGATGAGCACCAAGACCACGACGCCCAGCGCCACGGCGTAGCGCAACCAGTGCCTTCGGTGTTCACTCGACTCTTCGAGCACCGCGCTATCAACGCCCTCGAGCGAAGCCGACTTGGGGATCAAGACCCACATCGCGAGATAGATCGCCNNGGCGTCGATGTCGAAGCGTTCGGCGATACCACCGGCCACGCCCCCGATTACCTTTTTCGTCGAGCTGCGATGCAACGTCGTTCTCGCGGTGTTCGCGTCGTCGGCCTCTGCCGCTGCGTCGACGACGACCACGTCCTTCACATCTTCGGTTTCGTCCATGTATCAAATGTAAGTCGCGCTTCAATTGACGCCTATCAGGGCGAACCCCAACGCNNACGCGCAACGAGCAGCGCCGGCTAAGGGTTTTCCCCTAGAGCAATGCCCCTTTTCTCGTGTCAGACTTGACCCTGACGATTCTCACGTCGTCGAAGGAGAGACGAGGCATGGCACCCACGACACCGCCGCACGCCGTCGTCGGCACGCCCCACCGTCCCTATCGCCGTGGTGTCGAGAACGCAATTCTGGGTGGCGTCTGTGGCGGGCTCGCGATACGTCTCGGGGTCAAGGAGCGAACCGTACGCATCGTCTTCTCGCTGATGGCTCTGGTGGGCGGCCTCGGCCTCTTGCTCTACATGGTGCTCTGGCTCACGAGGCCGCGCTCGGGTGAGGACGAGGCGATTGGGCACCGCCTCCTCGGGCGACGCCGTGAACTCCATCGCGTCTTGATCGCCCTCATCGCGATCGTCGCGTGCATCTTCATCTTGTTCTCACTCTTTGCGCCAAACTTCGGGGTCTTCACCTGGCCGCTCATGTTGAGCGTGATCGGCGCCATCGGCGTGTGGCGCGGAGCTTCGAGTGACGAGCGCCACCACCTCGAAGAACTGGTCAAGTCCGCGCCACTCATCGGCGCCCCGGCCTCGCGCACGCGACGAGCCCTCTGGCTTCGGGTGCTGCTGGGCGTCGTGTTGGTGTTCATCGGTCTGCGCACCCTGCGCCACGTACGAGGATTCTGGGGCGGCACGACGCCAGTCTTGTTTGGCATCATCATCCTCGTGGCCGGCGTGCTTGTGCTCCTCGCGCCGTGGTGGTTAGCGACGTTGAACGACCTCTCCGGCGAACGAAGGGCCCGTGTTCGAGTTGAGGAACGCGCCAACGTCGCGGCTCACCTTCACGACTCGGTCCTTCAGACCTTGACGCTCATCGAACGCGCCGCCGGGGATGAGACGGCGGTCACGCGCCTGGCGCGCAACCAAGAGCGCGAGCTGCGCCAGTGGCTCTTTGAACCAGAGCGCGCGCTCGATGGCGACGGTGGTGGCACCCTCACGTCGCAACTTCACGCCCTCGAGAGTGAGATCGAGAACAACTACGGCGTCAAGGTGGAGCTCGTGGCCGTGGGCGACTGCGAAACCAACGCCGACGTTCTGGCGCTCGTGGCGGCGGGTCGCGAGGCGGCGATCAACGCCGCCCGGTGGTCGGACGCGACGTCCATTTCCATCTTCGCCGAGGTCGAGCCGCAGGCCATCACCCTCTTTGTTCGTGATCGGGGCAAGGGATTCGACGTGGACGCGGTGCCCCGCGATCGCCAAGGCATCGCGCTGTCGATTCGTCAACGCATGCTCCAGCACGGCGGCACGGCTTCGCTGAAGAGCGCGCTCGAGGTCGGCACCGAGGTGCAGCTCGCCCTCCCGCGAAAGCCGTAACGGTGACGGGCCAGCCACGCGTCTTTCTCGTCGACGACCACGAGCTCATACTCTCAGGGATCCGCAGCGAGTTGGCCGGCTCGGTGGACCTCGTCGGTGAGGCCGACGAGGTGGACGTCGCGATCGAGATGATCCTCGAACGCACCCCCGACGTCGTGCTGCTCGACGTGCACATGCCCGGTGGCGGAGGACTCGCCGTGCTGAACGCCGTCAACNNAAGAACATCTCCGGACCCGATCTGCTCGACGCGATCTACCGCGTCGCGGCGGGCGACGCCGTCTTCTCACCTCGATTGGCCGGGTTCGTCCTGGACGCGTTCTCTCTCGAGGGAGTGAATCTCGATGCCGGCGACGTCGACCCCGAGCTCGACCAGCTGACGCCCCGGGAACGTCAGGTGCTGCGACTCATCGCCCGGGGCTACTCGTACCGCGACATCGGCACCGAGCTCACCATCTCCACCAAAACGGTCGAGAGCCACGTCTCGTCGGTGCTGCGCAAACTCCAACTCTCGAATCGTCACCAGCTCTCGCACTGGGCCAGCGAACGCCACCTCAACTGAGTCACTCACGAGGTCTGCCGACCCGCCTCCGACCTTCCCAACGGCGCGGTAACGCTCGCTAGCGCTGCTCGATCAGGTCCATGTACTCCTCGTCCCACAGGTCGAAGTACTCCTCGGGCAGCAGCACCGCGTGCGTGGGTTCGAGCGCCTCGGCGAAACTCCGTTCGTGGCTCACGGCCACGATCGTGCCCTTCCACTGACGCATCATCTCGCCCAGGGCGTCCACGCTCGCGGGGTCTAAGTTGTTCGTCGGCTCGTCGAGTAACAACAGATTGGCCCGCGACGAGGCCAGGATCGCTAGGGCCAGCTTCGCCCGCTCGCCCCCCGAAAGGGTGGCGGGCATCTGGTGCGCGGCCGAGCCCTTCAGGCCAAAGGCGCCGAGCATCTTTCGCCGCTGCACGTCGGAGTCGACCGTGGAGTTCTCCAGGTTGCCCAAGACCGTCTTCGTGAAGTCCAACTGCTCGTTCTCTTGGGCGAAGTACCCGACGGTCACGTTGGCACCGAACTTCACCACGCCGTGTTGCACGTCCTGGGTTCCCGCGAGGCAACGCAACAGCGAGGACTTGCCCGCGCCGTTGCGGCCCACGATGAGGATCCGATCGCCGCGACGGGTAATGAAGCTGACGTCGCGCAAAACCTCGAGCGAGCCGTAACGAACGACCACGTGCTCGACGGTCATCGGCACGTCACCACTGCGCGGGGGCAGCGGCAGGTGAAACGAGACCTTCTTCTCCTTCTTGGTCACCTCGATGCGGTTGTCCTTGAGTTTCGCGACTCGCCGGTCCAACACCTTGGCCAGTCGGGCGCGCTTCTCGGTCTGGCCGCGCATCGAGTCCGCCAGCTTCGAGAACTGGTCGATCTTGGCGTCTTGGTGCGCGGCGATCTTCTCCTCACTGAGGCGGCGCTCCTCTTCGAGCTGGAGGAACTTCGTGTAGTTGCCCCGGTACTCGCGCAACTGTCCGTCTCGTAGGGCCAATACGCGATCGATCGAGCGGTCCAACAGCGGCAGGTCGTGACTGATCACCACGACCGCCCCGCGGAACGCCTCGAGCTCGTCGAAGAGCCAGCGCTTGGCGGACTTGTCGAGGTGGTTCGTCGGCTCGTCGAGCACCATCGTGTCGGGCTGCTCGTAGAGCACGCGCATCAAGTCGACGCGGCGGCGCTGACCGCCCGAGAGAGAGTCCAGGTCCTCGAGCAAGAGGTCTTCCTTCAGTCCGAGTCCGTCGGCCAGGCGCGCCACCTCGGACTCGGCCTCGTAGCCACCGAGTTCTCGAAACTCCTCTTCGAGGGTGGTGAATCGTGCAATGGTCGCTTCGGTCGGATCGTCCGCCAGCGCGTGGCGGGCGTGTTGCATGTCCGCGTCGAGTCGGTCGATCCCCCTCGCCGAGAGCACGTGCGAGAGCCCGATCGGTTCGACGCCGAGCCCGCCCGGCACCGGCTCTTGGGGCAGGTGACTGAGCGAACCCTGGGCCGTTACCGATCCGCTGAGGCGCAGGTGCTCGGGGTGCGCGCCGAGCAGCACCGAGAGCAACGTGGACTTTCCCGCGCCGTTTCGCCCAACGAGTCCGACCTTCTCGCTGTTGCCGATGGTGAAGGAGACCGGTTCGAGGATTCGTCGCGGACCGATCTCGATCCCTAGATCACGAACGATGAGCACTTAGTGGACCTCGAGATCGCGCGCGGGTGCGACGCGCGACAGCGCGCGAAGACGAGTCTCGTCGCGCCGTCGCCGCGCCAGGCAACCAGTCAATTGGGGTGGGGCCATTGCACCAGTCTGCCTCACCGCAAAAAATGTGCAACGATTTGACCGTGTCCGCGCCCTTTTCGATCGACCTGTGGAGTGACGTCGTGTGTCCCTTTTGCTACCTCGGCTCTCGTCAATTGGCGGGCGCGCTCGAACTCTTCGAGCACCGCGAAGACGTCGTCCTGCGGCACCACGCCTTCGAACTCGATCCCAAGAGTCCTCCTTCCTTCGACCAGACCCTCGCTCAACTGGTCGCCGAGAAGTACGCGATGCCCGTCGAACGGGCGCTCGAGCTACACCACCGTCTCGAGGGCCAGGCCGAAGAGTTCGGCATGACGTGGTCGTTGACTCAGGCCCAACCCTCCAATACCTTTGACGCGCATCGACTCATCGCGCTGGCGGCGAGCCAGGGCCGCGCCGAGGAGATGAGTGAACGACTCTTTCGGGGCTACTTCTGCGAAGGGGCCCGTCTCAGTGACCACGAACAGCTCAACGCCTTGGCCAAAGAGGTGGGCGTACTCGACGCCGCGCTGCTATGGGAGACCGAAGCCTTCGCCCGCGACGTGCGTCACGACGAGGAGTCCGCCCAGGAACTGGGTATCACTAGCGTGCCGGCGTTCTTGATCGACAATAAATTCATGATCCTCGGCGCTCAAGGCGTCGATCACGTGCTTGACGTGTTGCGTCGAGCGTGGGCGCGCCGAGCCGCCTAGCCTTCTTGCTCGCTCGGCACAGCGGCGACGGCCGCCACCGAGTGGCCCTCGTCCAAGTTCATCACGCGCACTCCCGTGGCGTCGCGCCCCTGGGAGGATATTTCGCGAACCGGAGTGCGGATCAACACACCTCCACTCGAGGCCAGAAGGACTTCATCGTCGAGTCGGACCATGAACGACGCGACGACAAAACCGCGCGCGGCGGTGAGGCGGATCGCGCGAACGCCCTGTCCACCGCGTCCCTGGCGATTGAACCGGTCGACCTTCACCCGTTTGCCAAATCCGGTGTCGGTCACTACAAAGAGATCGGCGTCCGCTCGCACCACGTCAAGTGAAATGGCACGGTCATCGGGCTTGAGTTTGATACCGCGCACCCCCGTGGCGTCGCGTCCCATCTCGCGCACCTGGGCGTTGCCGAAGCGAATCGCCATGCCGCGATAGGTCACCACCATCAGGTCGTCGTCGCCACTCGTGGCCACCACGCGCACCACCTCGTCGCCTGGTCGCAGGTTGATCGCGATCCAACCCTCCCGGCGCGACTTGTCGTACTCGCTAAAGGCGGTCTTTTTCACGGTGCCCTTGGCCGTGGCGAACACCAGGAACTTGTCCTTGGGGAAATCGTCCGTCGCCACGATGGCCTGTATCGACTCGTTGGGCTGGAGGTTCAACAGGTTGACCACCGCCGTCCCCTTGGCCGTGCGTTCCTTCAACGGAATCTCGTGCCCACGAAGGCGAAAAACTCGGCCCCGGTTGGAGAAGAGCAAGAGATGCGCCAAAGTTGTCGTGTGGATGATCTGATCGACAAAGTCTTCGTCGCGTAATTTCGCGCCCTGCACGCCGCGTCCGCCGCGGCCCTGGGTGCGAAACGCGTCCGCAGCGACCGACTTGACGTAGCCCGCGCGCGTGATGGTGAGCACAATCTCCTCGTCTTGGATCAGATCTTCGACGCCCAACTCGCCCGGGTCGTTCACGATCTGGGTGACACGATCGTTGGCGTACTTCTGGCGAACCACAGCGAGCTCGTCGGCGATGACGGCGCGCAGTTTGGCGTCGCTGGCCAAAATGGACTGGAGTTCGGCGATCGTCTCGCGGAGTTTGGCCATCTCCTCGTCGAGCTCGTGACGGCCCAGGCGCGTGAGACGCCCCAAGGTCATGTCCAAGATATGGTTCGCCTGCTCTTCGCTGAAAGAGAAGGGAGGGGCCATCAACGCGACGCGCGCGGCCGGGCGATCGTCCGAACCCCGGATCGCCGCGATGACCTGGTCGAGCATGTCAATAGCGCGTAAGAGACCTTCGACGATGTGCGCGCGGGCCTCGGCCTTACGCAGACGGAACTGCGTTCGTCGCGTGACCACTTCCACCTGGTGGGCGATGTAGTGAGTGAGGGCTTGGGCCAGATTCAACGTCCGCGGCACGCCGTCGACCAACGCCAGCATGTTGACCGCGAACGTGGTTTGCAACGACGTGTTCTTGTAGAGCTTGTTCAACACGACGTTGGCGTTAGCGTCGCGCTTGAGACGAATGACCAAACGGGCCTGCCGTCCCGCCGAGTCGTTCTGCACCGCAGCGATGCCGTCAAGGTCGCCGTTCTTCACGAGGTCGTAGATCTTCTCTTCGATCGACTCCACCGACACTTCGTAGGGGAACTCGGTGACGATGATGCGGGTGTCCTTGGTGGTCTCTTCGATCTCGGCCACCGCGCGGAGTTTGATCGAGCCGCGTCCGTCTCGATAGGCATCCAGAATGCCCTGGCGCCCCAGGATCTGCGCCTTGGTCGGAAAGTCCGGACCCTTCACGAACTTCATGAGATCGTCCGGGGTGGCCTCGGGATTGGCGAGCAGGTGCTGGGTCGCGTCAATCACCTCGCCAAGATTGTGCGGGGGGATCTTCGTCGCCATGCCTACCGCGATGCCTTGGGAACCATTGACGAGCAGGTTCGGAAACCGCGCGGGCAAGACCACGGGCTGTTGGGTCGAATTGTCGTAGTTGGACTCGAATTCGACGGTGTCTTCGTCGATCGAATCGAGCATCTCGAGCGCCAAGGGCGCCAGGCGACACTCGGTGTAGCGCATGGCGGCGGCACCCTCGTCGGGTCCGGTACCGCCGAAGTTGCCGTGACCACTGATCAGGGGGTGACGCATCGAAAAGTCCTGGACCATGCGAACGAGCGCGTCGTAGATCGCACTGTCCCCATGGGGGTGGTACGTACCCATAACGTCACCCACGACCTTGGCGCACTTGGCGTAGGGGCGATCGGGTCGCAGACCCTGGTCGAACATCGAGTACAGGATGCGCCGGTGAACGGGCTTCAGTCCGTCACGCACGTCGGGCAGTGCCCTCGAGACGATGACCGACATCGAGTACTCGAGGAACGAACGCTCCATCTCCAGATTGATCTCGATGGGTTCGACGTACCCCACGACCTCGTCGCCGGTACCTTTCGTGTCGGGCGCCATGTGTCTCCGCTCCTAGATGTCTAGGAAACGAACGTCTTTCGCGTTGGTCTGAATAAAGTGGCGACGTTGGGGCACGTCGTCGCCCATGAGAATCGAGCAGACCTCGTCGGCCAGCGCCGCCTGCTCCACGGTGATCTGCAGGAGCGCTCTTTTCGTCGCGTCCATGGTGGTGTCGCGCAGCTCGTCGAAATCCATCTCGCCCAGACCCTTCAATCGCTGGAAGTCGTTCTTATGATCGGGGTTCTCCAAGAGAAACGCGGACTTCGCGGCGTCGTCGCGCAGATAGACCTTCTCCTTGCCGACCAACGTGGAGTAGAGCGGGGGCTGGGCCACGTACACGTGACCGTTGTTCACCAACTCGGTCATCTGGCGAAAGAAGAATGTCAACAAGAGCGTGCGAATGTGGCTGCCGTCGACGTCGGCGTCGGCCAGCAGGATGATCTTGTCGTATCGAATCTTCGTCAAATCGAATTCGGCCTCCACGCCCGCGCCAATGGCCGACACCAGTGCCTGAATCTCGACGTTTCGCAGGATCTTGTCCGATCGCGCCTTCTCGACGTTCAAGATCTTGCCCCGAATGGGCAGGATGGCTTGATTGCGGGGGTTGCGCGCGTCCTTGGCCGAACCGCCGGCGGAGTTACCTTCGACGATGAAGAGCTCGCACTCGCGGGGATCGCTGGACGAGCAGTCCACCAGCTTTCCCGGCAGTCCCGCGCCGTCGAGCGCGTTCTTGCGTCGGGTTAAGTCACGGGCACCCTGGGCCGCCCTACGCGCCCTCGACGCCTGGACCGCCTTCGCCACGATCTGGCTGCCTTCGCGGGGGTTCTCTTCGAGCCAGTCCGCCAACTTCTCATTGGTGGCGCGCTCCACCAGCGAGCGAATGGAGACGTTCCCGAGTTTGCCCTTGGTCTGACCCTCAAACTGGGGATCATAAAGACGAACGGACACGATGGCGGTCAATCCCTCGCGAATGTCTTCACCTTTGAAGTTCTCCTCTTTCTCCTTCAGGAGGTTCCGTTTGCGGGCGTAGCGGTTGATGACGTTGGTGAGAGCCTTGCGAAAACCCTCTTCGTGCATGCCGCCTTCAATCGTCGTGATGCCGTTCGCGAATGAGTAGATGCTCTCGTAGTAACCGGTGTTCCACTGAAACGCGATCTCGACTTCCTGGCGCTCTTCGCTCTGCTCGAAGGAGCCGACCTTACGAAACAACGACTCCTTCGTGTTGTTGAGGTGGCGCACGTAGTCGACGATGCCACCGTTGTACTTGAAGGTCTCTTTCGCCTCGCGTCCCTTTCGTTCGTCGACAAAGCGAATCTCCAGACCTCGATTCAAGAAGGCCATGATCTGCAAACGTTCCACCACCGTCTGCGCGCGGAACTCCACCTCGTCAAAGATCGAGGGATCGGGCGTGAAAGTTACTGTGGCACCCGTTCGTCCACGAGGCGCCGGTCCGGTCACTTTGAGTTTGCCCTGGAGCTTTCCACCGTCTTTGAAGAGAAGCTCGTAGTGCTTGTCGTTGCGATCGACTTCGAGCAAGAGTTTGGTCGACAGCGCGTTTACTACCGAGATGCCCACGCCGTGAAGTCCACCCGAGACTTTGTAACCTTGCCCACCAAACTTTCCTCCGGCGTGCAACATGGTCAGGGCGATCTCGGCCGCCGATTTCCCTTTGTACTGAGGGTGTTCTTCCACCGGAAAGCCTCGCCCGTCGTCGGCCACCCGACAACTTCCGTCGGCCAGCAACGTCACGTCGATTCGCGTGCAATAGCCGGCCATCGCCTCGTCGACCGAGTTGTCCACGACCTCGGTGATGAGGTGGTGCAGACCGGACGGTCCCGTAGAACCGATATACATACCCGGGCGAACCCGCACTGGCTCTAGACCCTCGAGAACCGTGATATCGCCAGCTTCGTAACTAGCCGATCCATCGGTCATTGCAGCCACGAAGGAATCCTTTCGACATATGAAATTTGGGCACTTACGCGCCGGCGTCGTCAATAATTTGACTGCTCCATCCTACCCGACGCGCTATCACTTCTCGCCGTTCGCGCTCACACTTCGAGGGTGTTGGAGCGACGATTTAGGGTTGCTTCAGGACTGTTTTCAACGTCGTCGGCGCACCCTTTCCAAGGGATGAAAAACCCTTCAAAATTGATGGGCTCTGCGCCACGATTTGTTGCGCGAAAGCGCCCGACGGAACACTGACGATCAACACGCCATCCTTGATGAACTCGACACGGCAGTGCTCGGCCAGCACGGAATCCACAACGGTTGGCCACAGTCGTCGGGCGTCATCGATCAACCGCAGGTCGACCCGTCGCAACCGTCCGGCGAGCGCGTTCAAGAGCTCCCCGAGCGGCGCGGGCTGCTCCTCGCGCGACCTCACGACCACACCCGGGAGAGATCGAGTACCACCGCCGGGGTCAGGGCACTCGGGAGGGGTGAGGCCGTCGTGACCAGGGTCTGGCCAACCGGCAAGAGGGCCAAAAGACGGTTACTTCTCAGCGGATCGAGTTCACTGAAGACGTCGTCTAGGAGCAAGAGGGGGTCAACTCCGCGGCGCTGGTGGACCAGATCGTGGCCGGCCAAACGCAGCGCGAGCGCGAGTGAACGTTGTTCGCCCTGGGACGCTTGGCGCCGTGCGTCACGCCCTTCCAGCGTGAGTGCGACGTCGTCACGATGCGGGCCGACCGTTGTGTATCCGCGAGCGCGATCGTCGTTGAACGACGTCGCCAACGCGTCGATCAGACGGTCAGAGAATGAGCGTTCGTACGTCACGCCCACGTCGCTCATCGTCTGTGAGAGCTCTCGGTAGAACGAGGCGACGAGTGGGGCGAGTTGGCTAATGAGTGACTCACGTTTCGCGACGAGTAGTTCACTCGCGTCAGAGAACTCGCTCGTCCACACTTCTAGTTCCGCCTGTTGTAGCGTCGAGGGCCGACCACCATCGAGAGCTCGCAAGAGAGCATTTCTCTGACTCAACACTCGGTTAAATCGCTCGACCAGCTCGCCCGTCAGCGGCTCGACGTCCGTCAAGAGGTTCGTCACGAAAGTGCGCCGGTGTTCGGGTCCCCCACGAACGATGTCCACCCCCTCGGGCGTGAACACCGTTAACGGCAACGCCTCGGCGAGATCGGCTCGAGAGCGCGGTCGCAGCCCATTGACCAGCATTCGTTTGGTGGTGTTGCGCACTCCCCTAGTTAGGGTGAGGTCCACTTGAACCCGGCGCTCGCCTTGAAACACGACACCGTGCACTTCGGCCGTGACTTCACCGTTTCGGATCAGGTCGCTCGCTGAGCTCGTACGAAACGACGAGGCGGTCGCCAGGGCGTTCACGGCCTCGAGAATGGAGGTCTTGCCGGTGCCGTTCGGTGAGAACAGAACGGTCACCGCCTCCGGGTCGGGCTCGAACGTGAACTCGCTAAAGAGACGAAAGTTCCGAAGTGTCAGTTCGTGGAGACCCACGACCGTCAACTCAACTACTGAACTCGAACGGGCATCAAAAGGTAACGAAAGCGCACGTCTTCCACGCCGTGGACCATGGCCGGACGAACGGAGTCCGACATCTCCAAGACGACCTCATCCCCGGGCACTGCCTCCACGCCGTCGATGAGAAAGCCGGGATTGAAGGCGATGGTCATCTCCTCGCCGTTGTAGTCCGCGTCGACATTGTCTTCGACGTCACCGGTGTCGTGACTCTGCGTTCGAATCTCTACGTTTCGATCTCGCATGGTGAGACGGACCGACGAGGTGGAGTCCTTGGCGAGCAATTTCGCTCGCTTCAACGACGTTAGGAGTGTGTCCTTGGCGATGCGCAGTTGATTGGGGTAACTGGCCGGGATCAACTGCAGCACCGAGGGGTAGTTCCCGTCGATCAACCGTGACGCGATGCTGGTACTGCCGACGATGAAACAGATCTCCGCGTCACTTAACGTGACCCCAATCTCCGCGTCCGAGGCCAACTGGGCGGCGGCGCGTTGAAGCTCCTGCAGGGCTCGCGCTGGGACCAGGAGATCCTGGGATCCACCCAGTCCTTGCACGCCGGGTACGTCGCGCACCGCCAATCGATACGAGTCGGTGGCGATAAGTCGAAGCGTGCCATTCTCTGTGGTGAACAAGACGCCGGTAAGGAGTGGTCGAGCGTCGTCGTTCGCCGCCGCGCGCACCACTTGATTCAAACCTTGAATGAGATCCAACGCGGCGATCGACGTGAGTGGCCCCGACACGGGGGGCAGTTTCGGATAGTCCGCCACTGAAAACGTTCGCAGTGAGAACTTGGCGCGGCTTAAGGAGATCTCGACGTTCTCCTCGTTGCTGGCCACGGTGACCGCGCCAGCCTCGAGTGAACGAACCGCGTCCACGATCAGACGCGCCGGAACGACGGTGGCCCCGTCTTCGATACCAATAACGTCCACCGTCGTACGCGCCGTGATGTCGAGATCGGTACCGGTCACCACGAGCTGGTTTCCACTCAAGGTAAGGAGTATTCCTGACGACGCACCGATGAGTCGGGTCGCGACCACACGACTCGCCGCCGTAAGCGCTTCGACCAGNNTTAGAAGAGGTCTTAGTAGTAGTAGGGCTGTTGACTAACAGGTAACTCTTTAATATCGCTGGTAAATGCCGGTTTAGAGGAAGTGCTTCTGCCCACAGCGTTGTGAGTAACTCCCTCAACCTTCACGGTTCAAGCCGAACATGATGTGGGGTACGGGTTGATTTTCACCGCGACATCCACAAGTTGACCCCAACGTTGTGCACAAATTTCTTCCTCTAATTCTCTCCCTGTAGACGGCGTTTTAACTGATTGATTTGATTCAGCACCTCGGGGTTTGACGTGAGCTGCTCCTTGATTTTTTCAACTCCGCTAATGACTGTCGTGTGGTTTCGTCCGTCGAAAATCCTCGCGATCATGGGGTACGAGTAGTTATTCAATAGGTCGCGAATGAGATACATCGCCACGTGACGAGCGTGCACGAGGGGGCGAAGACGTTTCGATCCCCGGACTTCTTCTACCGACAGACCGTAGAAGTCCGCCACCACAGAAAGAATGGTCTCTGGCTTTAATATGACCTGTTCATGACCGAGATTTGTGAGGTGCGCCTTGGCGAGTTCGAGGGTGATGGGCTCTTGGCGCAGATTGGCGAACGCTCGCAACATCGTGATCGAGCCCTCCAGTTCTCGAATATTGTCACGGACCCGGTGAGCGATCCACTCCGCCACGTCACCCGGTAGGGCGATACCCTCGCGCTCAGACTTAGAGCGAAGGATCGCGATTCGCGTCTCGAGATCGGGCTGGTCAATCTCGGTGACGAGCCCCTGCAAGAGGCGACTACGGAATCTCTCTTGTAGCCCCGCCAGGTCGCGAGGCGAACGGTCCGAGGTCAACACGATCTGTTTGCCCTCGCCGTGTAGCGCGTTGTACGTGTGAAAAATCTCCTCGTGAAACGTCTCGCCACGCGTCTCCATGAACTGAATGTCGTCAATGAGCAGGACGTCGTTTTCCCGGTAGCGCTCGTGCAGTGAGAGTTGGGTACGTGTCTGAATGGCTCGGATGAAGTCATTAAGAAACGTCTCGGTTGAAACGTAGAGCACCTTTCGTCCGGGGTAGTTCTCCTGGACATAGTTGCCAATGGCGTGCAACAAGTGGGTCTTACCAAGGCCCGAGTTCCCGTAGATCATCAGGGGGTTATAGGCCCGCCCGGGGGTCTCGGCCACGGACTGCGCCGCGGCGAACGCCAAGCGGTTGGATGTCCCTGGAACGAAGGAATCAAAGGTCATTCGAGGATCGAGGCGGGCTGGGTGATCAACGCTGGACGCGAATGTGACCAAAGGCGGTGGCTCGACCGGCTCGGAAGCGAGTTCGGTGAACTCGGGTGCACTCATCGAGGCGGCGACGGTCAGTGACACGTGCATCTCGCGACCGACCAACTGCTCGGCCTGCTCGGTGATGAACGGTAGATAGCGCTGTTGGACACGTAAGAGTTGAATCTGATTCGGCGCGCCGATGACGAGTTGGTCGTCGTGGTAATCCACAAGGCGAAGTGTGCTAAGTCCCGCCGCCCAAACAGCTTCAGAAGCGTTGCCACGTAAGGAGTCGCGAAGAGCTGACCAGATTTCATCCCCACTCTGCACAATCTTCCTCCACAGATCAACTCTGACATTATCCACAAGCGGTCTTCGACGGAGATCCGCTGTTTCCCTGACAGGGAGAGTCACCATACACCCATTTATGACGCTCCGCCGGGGCCGTTGGATTGGTGGGGTAACATTGCGGGCTGTGGCGTGCCAGCGACCCCCAGGGGGTCACGCGAAACGCAGAGGATATTTTGAGAAGAGGTTTTTGTGAAGCGTACTTATCAGCCAAACCAGAGAAAGAGAGCCAAAACACACGGTTTTCGCGCGCGAATGCGCACCCGTGCCGGTCGCGCCGTTCTTAAAGCCCGTCGCAACAAGGGCCGTCACCAATTGACGGTCTAGCTAGGGTGCCCGGTCGGGTCCGAACCCGCCGGCAGTTCGCGCTCTTCGCGATACCAACTGGACGAGCTCAGAGTGGGCCGCTGCGAATCTCTTTCGTGGCCGGCCCATCAGAGAGCACTTCGGTGGACGTGGCGTTCGCGATCAGTCGAAAGGTCGGTAACGCGGTCGCACGCAATAGACTCCGCCGGCGACTTCGGGCACTATTTGATGTCCTTACCCCCCAACCCAAGCCTGGTAGTTACCTGATCAGGTGTGGTTTTGAGACAGGAAAGCTCTCATATGAAGAACTCCAACACCATCTCCAACAAGCCCTTCGCCGAGTCGAAGGAATCTAAATCGACGCTCGGTGCTCGAGTGTTGCTGGGGCTCATCGTCACCTATCAGAGTCTTCGCGCGGGACGCGTGGCCCCTTGTCGGTTCTACCCTTCGTGTTCGAACTACGCGGCTGAGGCGATCGCCACGCACGGAGCTGCGAGGGGAACGTGGTTGGCGCTACGCCGCGTGCTGCGCTGTCGCCCCTTTGGCCCGCACGGCATCGATCTGGTACCAGAGCCCAAGGCCGTTAGGAGTTCCGCGTCATGCACTCAATAGCGCATACCATCGGGGGGATTTTCCAGCCAATCTTCCGGCTCTTTGGGTGGCTGCTGGCTTTCTTCTACGGTCTTATTCCGAACTATGGGGTCGCGATCGCTCTGTTGACGATCGTGATCATGGGGGCCCTGACTCCCCTAACCATCAAGAGCACCCGCTCGATGATGTCGATGCAGAAGATCCAGCCCGAGATCAAGAAGCTCCAGCAGAAGTACAAGGGTCCCGAGAACCGTCAGATGATGAACGACGAGTTGATGCGGTTGTACCGAGAAGAGGGCGTCAATCCCATCGGGGGCTGTCTACCCCTGTTGCTCCAGGCGCCGTTCCTCTTCATTCTCTACAGCGTTATCAAGGGCTTGTCGCACACGATCACGTCGACCAGCGGCAAGATCACCGCGCTGCCCCGGTATATCCCTTCAACAGGTTCCATGTCCAAGATGTACGAAAGTCTCATCCACTCCCTGGGACATATCAACGTCTGGGGCATGGACTTAAGCCTCAAGCCCTTCAGCAGCGGCCTCTCGGTGCCGGCCCGGATCCCCTTCTTCGCCTTGGCGGCGGTGGCCGTGGCTTTGCAGTACTTCCAGATGGCCCAGATGAACAACCGCAACAAGAAGACCGGTCAGAGTCTGCCCAGTCAACAACAGACCATGCAACGGATCCTTCCGATTGTTTTTGCATACTTCTACATGGTGATACCAGCCGCCGTCGTGTTGTATATGATTTTTTCAACAGTCATTCGTATAATTACTCAAGACCTCATGTTCCGTACCGGCGTCTCCAATCCCCATAAGGGCGAGCGGGCGCTGCCGGCGGGTGAACGGGTTGAACCCGCGACCGAGATCGTCGAAGAGCCCAAAGCTAAACCCTCGACCCCTAAACCTCAACCACCCTCGCGCCCGAGCAGCCGGTCGAAGAGTCAGCCCCGACCAGTCCCCAAGCCCCAAAGCCAGCCTCGCTCGAGGGCGAAGCGCAAGAGAAAGGCGCGATAGTTCATGGAGTGGGTCGAAACTACCGGAAAGACAGTTGACGAGGCGATGGATCGGGCGCTGGTGCACCTTGGCGTACATCGCGACGACGCCGAAGTCGAAGTACTTGAAGAGCCGAAAGCCGGTCTCTTCGGCAGGGTCCGAGGAGAAGCGAGGGTTCGTGCACGGGTCCGGCCGAGCGGGCCCCGTCCCAAGCGATCGAGACGCTCAGGTCAGAACAGTGATCGTCCTCGCTCGGCAAGTGATCGAAACGAACGACCTCGCACCGAGCGGCGACCCGAAGTCGAGTCTCGCCGTGACAAGGAGCCGAGTGCTCCACGTCAACCTTCGCGATCGCGAAACCAGCAGTCAGTAAAGAGTCCAAATAAGGAGGACAGTATGGCGGAGGGCATCTCGCTTGCCGAACAAGGAGCCATCGCGAAGGAGTTCCTCGAAGGACTCTTGGCGTCGATGGATATTAAGGCCGACGTCTCGGTGAGAGAGCTCGATGAAGAGACCGTGGAGATCTCGGTCAACGCCTCCCCGCCCACCGAACTCGGTGTTCTAGTGGGCCCCCGCGGGACGACGCTGCAAGCCTTACAAGAAGTGACCCGTACCGTCGTTCAGTCCAAGAGTCCTAGCCGGACTGACCGGATCCTCGTGGACGTCGCTCAATATCGCGAACGCCGGGTGGCAGCCCTCGGTCGATTCGCTCAACAGGTGGCGCTTGACGTCATTGAAACTGGCGAGGAACGGGCTTTGGAGCCCATGTCCGCCGCTGACCGCAAGGCCGTGCACGACGCATTGACGGAAAATGAGGCGGTTGTCACCCGTTCTGAAGGTGAAGACCCCCGACGATTCGTGGTCGTCGCACCGGCGTAGTGACAGGTGATGAACGGTTGGTTGACCCGCGCTCTCGAGGAATCGAGGGCGCGGGGCCATTTAGGGCCTCAATCGATTGATCCCCAAATCGCCCACGCCGAGGGTTTCGCGCGCTGCTGGGAGGCCATTCGCCCGACTCCCCCGGAGGACTTCTTGGACCTAGGGAGTGGTGGAGGGTTACCCGGTCTCGTTCTCCTTGACCGCTGGCACGGCCACGCGGTATTGCTTGATTCCATGGAGAAGAGAAGTAATTTCCTTCGTGAGGTCCTGGCCTGGCCCGACGCTCCCAAGAACGGCGAGGTAGTCACGGCCCGCGCCGAAGAAGCCGCGCGCTGGCCCGAATTGGAGGGTCGGTTTGACTTGGTGACGGCCCGATCGTTCGGGTCGCCGGCCGTGACTTCAGAGTGTGCGGTGCGGTTCTTGAAGTTAGGTGGCGTACTGATCATCTCGGAACCGCCTGGTGAACGCGTTGACGAAAGGTGGAAAGCCTCCGGACTCGGGCTTTTGGGTCTGGTGGCGCAGGGTCGATCACGCTATGGAACGGCCTACGAAGTCCTCATAAAGGAGGGCGCGACCGACGCCCACTATCCCCGGGTCACCGGGACTCCCAAAAAGAGGCCGCTTTTTTGATGTTTCACGTGAAACATCCAAGAAGCGGTTGCTTTCGCGATCGGCCCCATTTCACTTGAATGGCGCCCAATTGACCCCCTTTTAGGTCACCAATTGTTTCACGTGAAACATTGACTCGCCCCCTAACGGGATGTTTCACGTGAAACATTGGTACTTGACGAACCAACGAAAAGCGAGTTGAATGGCAGTGGTTCGACGCAGTGTCGGTACGAATTTACGCTCGAGAAGAGGGCAATGGCGGACGCCAGCATCACAAGGATCTTTGCCGTGGCCAACCAAAAAGGCGGCGTCGGAAAGACGACAACGACGGTTTCCCTGGCTGCCGCGCTGGCTGAGCGGGGCAAACGGGTGCTGGTCGTTGACCTGGACCCCCAGGGAAACGCCACCATGGGCCTGGGCGTCGACGGTCGAAAGTTTGAACGATCGGTGTACGACGTCCTTTTAAACGACGTCCCGATGGCCGATGTCGTCGAGCCCGTGGGCCTTCCGAACCTCTTTGTCGCTCCGGCAACCCTTGACCTCGCCGGCGTCGAGCAAGAGCTCACCTCGGTCATCTCTCGTGAATTGCGGCTTAAGAAGGCGCTGGCCTCGGTCGACGGCGATTTTGACTTCATTTTCGTTGACTGTCCCCCGTCGCTGGGATTGATCACCATCAACGCGTTCGCGGCCGCCACGGACATCATGGTTCCAGTCCAAACCGAGTATTACGCGCTCGAAGGTCTCACCCAGTTGCAGAAGATCGTTGACCTCGTTCAGAAGAACCTCAATCCCACGCTTCGCATCACCAAGGTGGTCCTGACCATGTACGACGCACGCAACACGCTGTCGGTAGACGTGGCAAAGGAAGTCAAGAAACACTTCCCCGACGAACTCTGTAAGACCATAATTCCGCGCACCGTACGACTCGCCGAGGCGCCTTCGTACGGACAGCCCATAACGGAATATGATCGGACTTCCAAGGGTTCCAAGGCGTACAAAGCATTAGCAGAGGAGATCTTGAATGGCTAGAAAACCAGGCTTAGGCAAGGGACTTGGAGCCCTCATCCCAGAGACCAAAGCGACGCCGGAAGAAAAGGCTTCGACAACGTCACCGTCCAGCCCGCTTCGAATGGTGCCCGTCGACGCGATACGGCCGAACCAGTTTCAGCCCCGCAAGGTCTTTAACGACGAGAGCCTCAAGACCCTGGCGGCATCGGTCCAGGAGCTCGGTGTCCTTCAACCAATCATTGTCCGACCAGTCGAGGGCGAACCCGATCACTTCGAACTCATCGCGGGGGAGCGGCGTTGGCGAGCGGCGGTCATCGCGAAACTCGAGTTGGTGCCCGTTCTGCTCCAAGACGACGTCAACGATCGCCTTTCACTAGAGCAGGCCGTAGTTGAGAATCTTCATCGCGTTGACCTGCACGCGTTAGAAGAGGCCGCGGCCTATCAACAACTCGTCGACGATTTTAATCTCACTCACGACCAGGTGGCCCAGCGAGTCGGTAAGAGTCGAGCTTATGTTACGAATACGTTACGACTTCTTCAGTTGGGTGACGCTGCTCAGAGCGCGTTGGTCGCTTCGCAAATCACGCCTGGACACGCGCGAGCTCTGCTGGCTATTGGTGATCCAAACGCTCAATCCACGATGTTGGCCCGTGTGATCAAAAATGAGTTCTCGGTGCGCTCGACCGAAGAGGCGGTCAAACTCTTTCTCGAGCCCAAGCCCGCGCCGAGCACCGAGTCCGCGACGAAGGCACCCGAGGGGGTTCCGCGGCTTCGTCCGGTGCCCGACGCCAGCGTGGCCGAACTCGAAGAGCTCTTGGAGAACTACCTCGACACGCGGGTCCACGTTGATCTAAAGGGCCGAAACGGCCGAATAATTATTGATTTTGCGGACCTTGACGACCTCGAACGGCTCTACAGCGTCATCGCAAAGCCCAAATAACTCTCAACCATCAACTTAACCCTCTCGTTGAAGTTTTCCCCAAGTTGTGGATGAAGTTGTGGGTTATTTCGTTTTTGCTTGATTTTTCAGGTATTTACCCCCGAAATACCTAACATTGAACTGGTATTTTCAACCCGGCCTGTGGATAACTTGCTCGACCACACCCTCGAGTGCGGTGATGATTGGGTGAAGTACCTGTTCAGAGAGGTCACCGTGCTCTACGTGCACGGTTGTCATCTGGGTTTCACGAAGAATTGGAAGGGCCATGCCGGTCACCTCGACCCTCGGTCCGTCCGAGACCAGCGCGAGGGCTGAAGCGAAGGCGCTCGCGACGAACTCGCCGCGTCGCGAGTGCGCGTGGTAGCCCGCCCAGTAATGCAAGTGGATGCCGTCGACCTCTGGACGAGCCTGAAACGACAACACCAGCGCCACGTTGTGAGAGTTGGCGAAGTCCGATGACTCCTCGTGTGAGGTGCCCTTCAGCACGTGGATCGCCGGCGAGTCACCGAGCGAGAGCGCCAGTGCGGGCACGAAAGGACTCTCCCCACAGAGCACGATCGATCCGGTCGCGAGGGGATTGAATCCCGCGAGGTCGCGCGCGTCATTGACCAGGCTTCGATTCGCATTCGTCCTTCGTACGCGGGTGAGTTCTTGGAGGGTCGCCTGGGTCAGCGCCCCGTCGGAGTCGAGGGCGCAGTTACGTTGAAACTCACTCAACGCGCTGTCGAGCTGCGGCCCAAAGATGCCGTCGATGCGGCCCGGGTTGAAACCGAGTTGGGCGAGGAGCACCTGAAGTTCCGCGACGTCGTCCCCGCGCAGATAGGGCCTCGTGAGGTACAAGAGGCGCGCGCCCAGTTGCCAGCGCGCTTCGCCGAGCCGTTCCCAGGTCGTGGCGTCCACGACGCCGGTGAGGGGGAGACCGCGGGAACGCTGAAAGGCCTCCACCAACGCGACCGTCGCGGCGTCAAAGACGTCGTTCGCGACGTTCGTCGGACGAAGGGTGAAGGCCCGCAGGCGTTCGTTGAGTTCGCGCACACGCTGGCCCGTGGCACCCAGGCGGAGCGGTTCGAAGTTCAGGCGAACTACAGGCTCGACGTGATCTCTTGCAAGAGCGCGCCCTTGGGCTTGGCCCCCACGAGTCGCGCGACGACCTCGCCGTTCTTAAAGAGTAAGAGGGTGGGGATGCTCATGACCGAGAACTTGGTCGCGGTCGCGACGTTGACGTCCACGTCGAGCTTGCCGACCGTGAACTTGTCGGACTGTTCAAGGGCGAACTCTTCGAGAATGGGGGCGATGGTCTTGCACGGGCCACACCACTCAGCCCAAAAGTCCACGAGAATGGGCTTCTCAGATGATCCAATGACCTCGGCGAACGTTGCGTCAGTCAGGGTCGTGATGTTGTCGCTCATGATGACCTCCTCGCGCGCCCGCGTCGACGTCGCGTCAACCACCTTAGCGACCGGGTGCTAAATCCCTTTCGTCTCGAGCCAGCGTTCGGCGTCAATCGCCGCGATGCAGCCCGAGCCCGCCGAGGTCACGGCCTGGCGGTAGACGTCGTCTTGGACGTCGCCGGCGGCGAAGAGTCCCTCGACGTTCGTGAACGAGCCGAGGCCGGTGCGCACGTAGCCGTTCGTGTGCAGATCCACCTGACCGGTGACCAGGGTGGTATTGGGCACGTGGCCGATGGCAACGAAGACCCCTGTCACCGCGAGGACGCGATCTTCGTTGGTGAGCGTGTCGCGAACCTTGAGGCCGGTGACCTTGTCGTCACCGAGTATCTCCACGACCTGGGTGTTCCACGCAAAGCGGATTTTCTCATTCGAGAAGGCCCGCTCTTGCATGATCTTCGAGGCGCGCAGGGCGTCGCGTCGGTGAATTAGCGTCACGCTCGACGCAAAGCGAGTGAGGAAGAGGGCCTCTTCGAGGGCCGAGTCGCCGCCGCCGACCACGGCGATGTCTTGACCACGAAAGAAGAAACCGTCGCACGTCGCGCACGTCGAGAGCCCGTGGCTGAGCAGTCGCTCTTCACCGGGAACATTCATCATCAGCGATCGTGCGCCAGTAGCCAGGATGACCGCGTCCGCGGTGAGACTCGCCTCTTCGTCGCCGGTGAGCCAGGCCCGAAAGGGGCGGGCGGAGGCGTCGAGCTTGTGCACTTTGTCAACCCGCAGGTCCGCGCCGAATCGCACCGCCTGTTCTCGCATCTTCATCATGAGCTCGGGCCCGGTGACCGATTCGGGAAAGCCGGGGTAGTTCTCGACGTCGGTGGTGAGCATGAGTTGGCCGCCGGGCTGATCGGAGGTGGACGAGGGCTCGCCCTCGATGACGATGGGGCTCAGCTGGGCGCGCGCGGCGTAGATCGCCGCGGTCAGCCCGGCTGGACCGGAGCCGATAATGAGGACACGAGTGTGCTCGGCCATTACTTCCTAATTTTGAGGGGGCGACGGCGTCGCCAGATGATCAGTCCGGCGAGCGTCGAGGCGGCGCCGACCACGGCGTAGCTCAACCATTCGCGGCCGTGAAACGCGTAGATATTGAGCAAGCGCATGACGCCGATGACCAACACCACGACCAGGACCAGCGTGGCGAGCACGATGATGAAACCGTAGGCCAGCACGCGCGCCACCATGATGATCGGTCGCAGCACCCGATCGTGCACGACGTCGAGCAGATGGTCGAAAGCGGCCAGCAGTCGATCGACGAGATCGGATTCGCGCGGTTCGCTGGCTTCAGTCACACTGCAAACTTAGTGGAGCGCGCTGGCTACCCTTCGATCCACGTCAGGCCGATGATGCCGGGGCCGCCGTGCGTTCCTACCGTCGGGCCGATGTCGGTGACGATGACGGGATGCTCGCTCGGGATGTCCTTGATGAGCGCCTCGAGCGCCGCGACGTCGTGGCAGGCGCCGTGAATCAACGCGAGTCGTCGCAGGGGCGCGTGCGAGGCTGCGACCTTGGCCACGGCGCTCAGGGCTTTGGCGCGGGTACGTTGGCGGCCCGCTTCAGCCACCACGCCGCCCTTGATCTCCACGAGGGGCTTGATCGAGAGCACCTGGCCGATGAGCGCCTTCGCGCCCCCGACGCGCCCGCCCTTGATGAGGTGCTCGAGGGTGTCGAGCGCCGCCACGACGCCGGTCTTTTTTATCAGCACCTCGGTACGCTCCACGAGTTGATCGAGGTCGGCGCCCGTGGCGGCGAGCTCGGCCACGTCGAGCACGATGAGGCCCTGACCCATGGAGACGGTTTCGGTGTCGATCACGCGCACGTCGATGAGGTCGCGCACCGCGTCGGCTGCGACGCTCGCGGACTGGTGCGTGGCCGAGAGCATCGACGAGAGGGTCAGCACGAGCACGCCGTCACAGCCATCGCGCTTCGCGCCCTCGTAGGCCGCTTGGAAGGCGCCCGGCGAGGGCGCGGACGTCTCGGGCAGGGTTTTCGAGCTCTTGCACTTGGCCCAAAAGACGTCGGGTGAGAGGTCGACGCCGTCGGTGAACTCTTCGTCGCCGAAGCGAATCGTCAGTGAGACGACGTCAATGTCGAGGCGTTTGGCGTACTCCTTGGGCAGGTCGCTCGCACTGTCGGTGACTACGCGTATCCGTGTCATGATCCCCCCTAGAACTGCTCAAGCCTTACACCTTTCGAGGTGCGTCGGCGCAGGCGCTGGTGTAACGCCACGACCACCAGCCCGTAGGCGAGTACCCCGACCAAGATCGCCGCGGCGAAGCGCGCGATGAGCCCGGCGCCGTGCGTGGAAGTCGGAACCGCGTAGGCCAGGGCCATCACGACGCTCGCCACCAGCGAGGCCAAGAGACTTCGCCGTACGTGCACGCTCCACAGCCCGGCGATGATGTTGACGTGGCGGCGGGCCAGTACGAAGAGCGCCGCGAGGGCCGCGGCGGTGTAGCCCACCGAGACGCTCGCGGTGAGTCCGGCCATGGAGTGGCGACCGAGCAACACGCACAGCACGATCGTCAAGGCGTTCTCGAAGGCGTAGAGCATGAACATCTCACGGGCACGCTGCATCGCCTGGAGCCCGCGCACGGCCAATTGAAAGACGGTGAATCCCGGCAGGCCCGCCGCCAGAACGGCCAGCACGGTGCCGACCGAGAGCCGGTGGTCGGCGTTGACGTGGTGCAACAGTATGGCCGCCAAGGGTTGGGAGAGCACGATGAGCACGAAGGAGCAGGGCACGATGATCACGAGCGATTGGCGCAGTGCGAAGCGCAGTCGTTCGCTGAGCCCCGCGAAGTCCTGGACGGTGGCCAAGCGCGCGAGTTGGGGCGTCACGGCGCCGAGCACCGAAACCACCACCACGGCGTAGGGCATCAGCATGAACGAAAAGCCGTAGGTGTACGCACTGACCGGACCGTTGCCGCCAATGCCAAAGGCGAAGGCCAGCACCACGAAGAGCGAAAGCTGGTTCGAGAGCACCACCGCCAGGGTCCAACTCCCGAGTCTCGCCACGGCGCGAACCGCGGGGTCTTTGAGATCGAGTCGAAAGCTGAGACGCCACAGATCACTGCGGGTCAGGGAAGGCACCAGGCAGAGGAACTGCACCGCGACGCCCAGCGTCGTGCCCAGTCCCAGCCAGAGCAGATCGTGCGAACCGCCCAGCGTGGCGAGTGCGGGTGTGGGATCCACGAGATGGAACCACACGAGTACGCCCATGCAGACCACGTTGTTGGCGATTGGGACCCAGGTCGCCACGCCGAAGCGGTGGCGGATGTTGAGCAACGCCGTCGCGATCGCGATGACCCCGTAAAAGAAGATCTGGGGAACGAACCACCGTAAGAGCTGGGTGGCGACCGCGCGTTGCTGGACCAGGACGACGGCCGAGTGCGCCGAGGACGAGTGTTGTAGGAACGTGAAGGCGTCAATGATCCACGGCGCGCAGAACCACGACACCACCGAGGCCCCGAAGAGAACGATCAACGACCCGGTGACGACGCTCGAGATCGACTTCCACGCGCGGCGTTCGCCGTCGAGGGCGAGGCGTTCGATAAAGACGGGTATGAACGTGGCCGTTAAGACCCCGCCGAGCACCAGATCGAACAGCATATTGGGCACGGTGTTGGCGAGGTTGAAGGCGTCCGATATTGGCGTAAAGCCCAGAACCCACGCCAGGACCAGGACCCGTAACAGCCCCGAGACGCGCGAGACCAGCGTGCCACTGGCCATGGCCACGACGCGAGAAGAATGAGTCGAGTCCTCGCTCACCGGGCGTGGCGACCCTTCGGCCGACGTCGATTCGTGCGCCACCACCAGAGCCCGAGCACGAACAGCGACGCGAACGTCAAGAGGTACCCGACCACTGAGGCCCCGGCAATGCGAACCTGAACGGCACTGCGCGCCAGCACGACCTGGTCGTTGGGCGTCGTGAGCACGATCTGCAAGGTGAGCGAGGAACCCTGCGGATCGGCGGTGGGCACGCGAATCGACTGGGTGGGCGAGCTCAGTGTGATGGGTATCGAGGCGCCTTTAGGGAACGTCAGCCGGTCGGTCACGAGATGAATGACCGCGCTGACGTGATACGGCGCTCGCGAGTTGACGGTGACCGGTAGCGAAGTACCTTGACCCGCGAGCGTAACGGCACTGGCGTCGACGGAGAACTGGGCGAGTTGCGCACTCAGTAGATCGTTCGCGGTGTTGATGGCGTTCTGGCGTTGGCTGGCGGTGGCGAGGATCTCGGTGCGTGCGACCGCGACGCGTAACTCGGTGGCGACGTTGCCGGACTTGATGCCCCGGGAGTATGAGTTGACGGCCCCGATCAGGGTCAGTAGCGAGCTGACGTTATGCGCCGACCACGTCGACGGCACCGACGCCGCAAGGGTGCGGACGCTGGGCGCCCCGTTCGTGCCGATGAGCGCGGGGTCGAACGACGGGGTGAGCGTGGTGAGCCGATCAAAGGGGTCGTCACGCAGTCCGCTGAGCAGATCGTTCACGAAGGCCTTGGACGTGGAACCCACGGGGGCTTCGATGACGACCGTTCGATTCGCGGACGCGTAGGGCGCCTCGAAGTGCAAAAAGGCCAGGGTCGCCAGCGTCAAGGCGGCGCGGCGCCCCGGTTCGATGTTGGGGCTACTGACCAGATCAGAGAGGGGACCGTCGCTACTGAGGGCGCGCAAGTTCCCCGCGCCCTCGACGTGAAAGGGAGCGCCCCAGGTAAGGGTGCTGGAAGGGGCTTCGCTCAGGTCGCCCTCGGGCAGTACGACGTCACTGACGCCAGCGCCGGCGAGGGCGAGCAGGCTCGCGGGCGACTGGGACCCGCTCAACACGACCGCAGCGTCGGCGTGGCGCCCCGTCAGCGAGGTCAAGAGGTTCTCCGACAACGTGAGTTGTTGGGGGACCTGGGTCGTCAGGCCGTTGGCGACGAGGCCGGCAAAGTCGATGGCGCGGGGTGGAGCGACCACGACGCGGTGCAGGGAACTGAAGAGGGCGCGGTCAAGGGCTCCGCGCCAACTCGTGCTCTGCGTCGGGCTCAACTCGATCGCCGCCAAGGCCTCGTAGTCGACACTGAGCGTGAGCGGGGCGACGCCAAAGTGGCCAATCATGTTCAACACGCCCCATGAACGCTTCGGGTGTTTCAGCGCTGAAGGAGTGAGCGTTTCGATGAGTGCGACGCTGATTGGTTGGGCGACGTAGTTCTTTTGCACTGCGAGCAGCGACCACTTGGTGAGCGAGACGCCGTTCACCGTCACGACGAAGCGCAAGGGATAGACGCCATCGCAGATTTCGGTGGCGCAGGGTAGACGCAGCCGGGGCGTCACGCCCGAACACGTGCTCGACGTCGATGGTGCGTGGGTGTAGATCGTGACACGAAAGGTCGCCACGCCGTTACGTAGACACCTCAGATCGAACTTTCCGGTTGACGAGACGGGCTTGGCGCTCGTGCCCGCGCCGCTCACAATGGGGGTGAGCTGAGAACGCGCCACTAGCGACGGATAGAGAGTGACGTCAGCGCTGGCCGGGACATTTGACGGTGAAAGACGCACCGTCACGACGAAGTGTGAGGTTCCTTGCGCCGAGAGGGGCGCGAGAGCGTTTTGGTGAACCAGGGTGAAGTGTGGCGTCGTGCCAGCGTGCGCGGCCGAGGGCCACGTCACCGTTGCGAGGCTGAGGAGTACGACGCTGAGCGCCCGCCACCAGGTCGTAGGCCGGTGCGACATGCAGTTACAGGCTACCTTCGTGAAGCCGATACTTCGCGCGCCCACTACCCTTCATTCGAAGTGACTTCATTCGCGTACGCCCACGATCGACTGAGCGAACTCGCCCGTTTATCGCGTCCGCTCTCGGACGCCTTCGCCGAGGCGGGCTTCTCTCTCTACGCCGTGGGCGGGTCGGTGCGCGACGCGCTGCTCGGCGAACCTCGTGGCGACGATGTGGAGATTGACTTCACGACCAACGCGCGCCCGGACGATATTGAGCGTCTGATGACGCCGCTGTGCAGTGCGTTATGGCAACAGGGAAAGGCCTTTGGGACCGTGGGCGGGCTGTTGCGCGCGAGTCGCGTCCAGGTGGAAATAACCACGTTTCGCTCAGAATCGTACGTCGATCATTCGCGCAAGCCCGCCGTGGAGTGGGGCGACTCGCTCCAAGCCGACCTCAGTCGGCGTGACTTCACGATCAACGCCCTGGCCCTGGACGTCGTCGCGCTCAACGCCGAGACTCCCGACGTGCAGACGCTTTTTGACTACCACCGGGGCTTTCACGACCTTCAGGATCGAGTGTTGCGCACGCCCATCGACCCCGAGACACTCTTTCGTGACGATCCCCTTCGCATGCTGCGCGCCGCACGTTTTGCCGCACGATTCGACCTGGCCATCGACCCCGCGATCGAGAAGGCCTGCGTCACGATGGCCGAGCAGCTGGTCAAGGTCTCGCCCGAACGTATCCGGGGGGAACTCGATCTCTTGATGATGACCGCGCGGCCCTCGATCGGCCTTGACTTCATCGTGCGTACGGGTCTCGCGCAACACTTCTTCCCCGAACTGCCCACCTTGCAGCTCGAACAGGATCCGATCCACCAACACAAGGACGTGCTGCGCCACACGTGGGCCGTGGTCGACAAGACCTCGCCCGCGCTGGTGCTGCGCCTCGGTGCCTTGTTTCACGACATCGGAAAGCCCGCGACGCGCGCGATCAGCGACGAGGGGGTGACCTTTCGATTCCACGACGTGGTGGGGGCCAAGATCACCCGCCAACGCATGACGGCCCTGAAGTACGCCCAAGAGGTCATCGACGACGTCGCCACCTTGGTTGAGTTGCACCTTCGATTCCACACCTACCAATTGGGCTGGAGCGACAAGGCGGTGCGCCGGTACGTGCGCGACGCCGGCCCCTTGCTCGAAGAGCTGAATGAACTCACGCGGTGTGACTGCACCACGCGCAACGCCCGCAAGTCCGCCGCGCTCGCGCTACGCATGGACGAACTGGAAGCGCGCATCGCGGTGCTGCGTGAGCAAGAGGACTTGAGCCGTCTGCGCCCGGCCCTCGACGGGGTGGCCGTGATGGAACTGCTCGGCATTCCGCCCAGCCGAGCGGTCGGTCAAGCGCTCGACTTCTTGATGGAGATTCGTCTCGACGAGGGCGAGATCTCCTCGGACGAGGCCGCCGCGCGACTGCACGCGTGGTGGGCGAGTCGGGCCAAGTAAATGAAAAAGCCCCCGCGGAGCGGGGGCTTTTCCTGACGAACGGCGCTTAGGGCCAGACGGGATTCTCGACATTCCGGTCGGCGAAGGCCTCGACCATATCGTGGGCCTCGTCGTCGTGGTACTGCACCGGGGGCGACTTCATGAAGTAGGCCGAAGGACCAATGAGTGGTCCGCCGATGCCGCGGTCGAGGGCCACTTTGGCGCAGCGCACCGCGTCGATGATGACCCCGGCGGAGTTGGGCGAGTCCCAGACCTCGAGCTTGAGTTCGATGTTGAGCGGCGCGTCACCAAAGTTGCGGCCCTCCATGCGGATGTAGGCCCACTTACGGTCCTGGAGCCAGGGGATGTGGTCGCTCGGACCGATGTGCACATCGTCGGGGTCCATGTTGTTGAGTTCCAATTGCGAGGTGACGGCCTGGGTCTTGGAGACCTTCTTCGACATCAAGCGTTCGCGGTCGAGCATGTTCTTAAAGTCCATATTGCCGCCCACGTTGAGTTGGTAGGTGTGATCGAGGGTGAGACCGCGGTCTTCGAACAGGCGCGTCAGCACGCGGTGCACGATCGTGGCCCCGACCTGGCTCTTGATGTCGTCACCGATGATGGGCACGTTGGCGTCGGTGAACTTCTTGGCCCACACCGGGTCCGACGCGATGAACACGGGTATGGCGTTCACGAAGGCGACGCCGGCGTCGAGTGCCGCCTGGGCGTAGAATTTCTGGGCCTTTTCCGAGCCGACCGGCAGGTACGCGACGAAGACTTCGGCCCGCGCGTCGCGTAGCGCCTGGGTGACGTCGACGGCCTCTAAGGGCGACTCTTCGATGGCCGCGCGGTAGTACTTGTTCAGCCCGTCGAGGGTCGGGCCGCGCTGGACGGTGACGCCCAGCGAGGGCACGTCGGCGAACTTCAGCGTGTTGTTCTGGCCCCCGTCGATGGCCTTGCCGAGGTCGCTGCCGACCTTGGAGGCGTCCACGTCAAAGGCGGCGACGAACTCTAAGTCGCTGACGTGGTAGCCGCCGAGTTCGACGTGCATGAGACCCGGGACGTGGTCACCAACCTTGGCGTCACGGTAGTACGTCACGCCTTGAATGAGTGAACTGGCGCAGTTCCCAACGCCGGCAATAGCCACGCGAATCTTTCTCATGGCTCTCCTTTCCTACTTCGCTTCGTCGGCGAAGGATTGTGTCTGACTACGTTCTCGTGACAACAGGTTGTCGACCCACGTGAGGTCCAATTCGACGCCTTCGGCGGCGTGTTCCATCACGCCGCGCGCGTACTTGTCGAGCTCTTGGTTGTGCGCACCGGCGCGAACTTCGGCCAGGCGTTCCACGAGATCAGTGCGACGGCGCTCGAGAAGGCGTACGCGAAGGCTCGGCGTGAGGTATCGCGCGAGCGCCATGCGCAGTGAGAAATTCTTGCTGTCGTCCAACGTGGCGGGGTCGGCCAGCAACGTCACGAACTCTTGACGACCACGATCGGTGATGCGGTAGACCTTTCGTCCTCGCCGTCCGAGACCCGTCGTGGCGCGCAGCGAACGAAGGGAGGCGCGTTCTCCCGAGAGCGAACCGGTGGAAAGTGCGGCGGCACGTGGCGCCACCGGCGCGACGGCTTCGACGAATCCGCGACGTTCGAGGCGAGCGAGCGCGGGGTAGATCGAACCGAAGGAGACGTTCGCCCAGACGCCCAGTCGATCACGCAGCTGGGTGCGGATCTCGTAGCCGTGGTGATCCCGGTCCATGAGTAGACCGAGGATGGCAATGTCTAACACGCGATAGAGCATATCACATCGATATATCGAACGATACGGTCCCTGCCACGCCCGTGATTTCCAACGGCGGTAAGGTCACCCCTAATGGATAAGCGATTCCGTACGAGCACGGCCAACGGGGCCGTTGTCGAGTTCGGTTTGGTACGTCACGCGCTGCTCGCCAAATTGGCCACGGGCCAGCTGCGCGGTGAGGACGTTTGCGACGCGCACCCCGAACTACTTCGAGCGGCGCGCAACATCGGACGAAAGTCGGGCGAGACCTGCCCGGTGTGCGGGGACGGCGAACTCGTGGAAGTGACCTACGTCTTTGGCGCGCGGCTGCCGGCCGGTGGCACATGCCCCACGACTCGCGCGGACCTGTTGAAACTCGAGCGGCGTGAAGACCCGGTGCAGTGCTACGCGGTGGAGGTCTGCGTCGCGTGTTCCTTCCACCACCTGGCTCGAAAGTGGAGCGCGGGCGGACGCCAAGTTCGTCGCGGCGTCTCGTTCGCGAAAAAGGTCGGCGAATGAAACTGACCTCCCCGGTTCTGCGCGGGCGTAAGCGCCGAAACGGCGCGACGCCGCTGGTGATGGTGACGGCCTACGACGAGCCCGGCGCGCGCTTCGCCAGTGCCGCGGGCGTCGATCTGATCCTGGTGGGCGACTCGCTCGCCAACGTGGTGCTCGGTCACCAAGACACGTTGCACGTCAGCGTCGAAGAGATGTGCCACCACGTGCGCGCCGTCGCGGCGGCCAAGCCCGACGTGCACGTCGTGGCCGACATGCCGTGGTTGAGCTATCACCTGAGTGTCGCCGAAAGCGTTCGTAACGCGGCCGCCCTGATCCGTAGCGGTGCCGACAGCGTGAAGCTCGAGGGCGGTCGCGTCCGTCGTGAGGTCGTGCGTGCGATTCTCGACGCTGAGATTCCCGTGATGGGCCACCTCGGACTCACCCCCCAGAGTGTGCTGGTCATGGGCGGCTTCAAGGTGCAGGCCAAGACCCGCGAGGCCGCCCAGCAACTCCATCTCGACGCCAAGGTTCTCCAAGACGAGGGCGTGTTCGCCGTCGTGCTCGAGGGCGTGCCCAGCGTGGTGGGCACGAGAATGACCGAAGCCCTCGAGATCCCCACCATTGGTATCGGCGCGGGGCCCGACACCGACGGCCAGGTCCTGGTGTTTCACGATCTTTTAGGCCTCAGTCGAGGAACGCCCGCAAAGTTCGTGCGTCAGTACGCCAACTTGGGTCCGATCATCACCGAGGCGTTGCGCCATTTCGCTAGTGACGTACGAAACGGGGAGTTTCCAGGACCGGACGAGGCCTACGCCAACCCCGAAGACCTGGTCAATTAGTCCACCCTTGGCCTAGGCGGTAGACTTCTCTTTCCCACATCGGTGGGGATGTACCAATCACACCCTGCTCTGTTTTCCGCAGAGCCCGGCTCGCCCGGACCAGAGGGAAAGGAAACCGGCCATGCGGCCCTATGAAACCATGATCGTGTTCGACACCTCGGTCGACGCACAAGCCATTCAGATCGCGCTCGATCGAGCGCTCGAAACTATTCGAACCAACGGTGGGACCCCGGGAACCATCGACCGTTGGGGCAAGCGTCCCTTGGCGTACGAGGTCAATAAGCGTAAAGAGGGTTACTACGTGTTGGTGGAGTTCAGCGGTGAATCGGTGACGGTCGATGAGCTTGACCGCATCCTGACCCTCTCCGACGAAGTCCTTCGTTACAAGATTCTTCGTCGCCACGTACGAGCCAGCGCCAGCCGTGTCACGGCCAAGGCGTAGGTTCGGTCGCGTACCACTAAGGAGAAGATATGGCTGATAACACCGTTACCGTCGTGGGGAACATCACTCGTGACCCCGAGTTGAAGTTCTTGAACAGCGGCCAAGCGGCCGTGCGGATCTCGATCGCCGTCAATCGTCGCTGGCAGAACCGCCAGACCCAAGAGTGGGAGGAGCGCGTCTCGTATTTCGAAGTGGCGGGCTATGGATCGATGGCCGAGAACGCCGCGAACTCGCTCACCAAGGGCACCCGCGTCATCGTCTCGGGACGGCTCGAACAACGCAGTTGGGAGACCGAGAACGGCGACAAGCGTTCCGTCGTGGAGATCAACGCCGACGAGATTGCCCCGTCGCTGCGCTTCGCCACGGCGGTGGTGACCCGCACGCCTCGCGCCGAGGGCTCGAACTTCTCGTCGAGCGACCGTCCGGCGCCGCGCACGAACGAGCCGAGTACCTACGCCTTCGACGAGGAGCCTTTCTAATGCCACGTATTAATAACCCCAAGCCGCCCAAGCGTGCGCCGAAGATTGACGTTCGACGCGGGGTAAAGAAAAAGCCCTGTTCGTTCTGTCAACACGGCGTCGATCGGGTCGACTACAAGGACTTGGCCCAACTGCGCAAGTACATCTCGGACCGCGGCAAGATTCGCGGGCGCAAGGTCTCGGGCAACTGCCAGCAACACCAACGTGACGTCAGTGACGCGATCAAGACCGCGCGCGAGTTAGCGCTGCTGCCCTACACCCAGCGAACGGTGACCGAGCGCCGTGGCGGACGGGGTCGCGAGGGCCGTGACGATCGTGGCCCGCGCAGCCCACGTCCGAGTCGCGACAGTGCGGAAACTCCGGCCGACGTCCCCGAACTCGTGCCCGAGGCCGTTTTGCTCGAGGACGCCAGTGTGGCCGCGGAGGTCTTGGCGGATGAAGTGGTCGAGGAGGTCGGCGAATGAAAGTGTTGCTCCGCAGCGACGTCCACGGCCTGGGACGACGCGGTGACATTGTCAACGTGAAATCGGGCTACGCCCGAAACTTTCTCCTGCCCACGGGCGCGGCGCTCGTCGCCAGCTCGTCCACCGAAGTTCAAGCGTCCTCGATGCGCAAGGCCCGCGACATCCTCGACGCCAAGAGCCGCGAGGCGGCGGAGGCCCAACGGGCGATTATCGAGGCGAGGACGTTCACCATCGAAGCGCGCGCCGCAGCCAACGGTCGGCTCTTCGGTTCGATTGGCGAGACGGACGTGGTGAACGCGATTCGCAGCGCCACGGGCATCTCGCTCGATCGTCACGCCATCTCGCTCGCCGAGCACTTGAAGGACGTCGGGAGCGCCACCGCGACCGCGACCCTCTTCGAGGGGGTCACGGCGAACGTGAACATCGAGGTCGTGGCCAAGTAACGCCGCGATTCACCAGTCGTACCTCGCCGGGGCCCTTGGCTCCGGCGAGGTCGTGTCACACCCTTTGGCGATGATGGATGAATGGTGAAGTTCCGCACAGGCTTTTCCCCACGTTGTTGTTCTTGCGACGCACAACCATTGTCGGCAACCGTTGGGGTCTTATGACACAGATCGATCTCGAGCGTCCGCGTCCTGTGACGGGCGGTCGAGTACCACCGAGTGTCATCGAAGCCGAGGAGTCGTTAATCGGCGCGATGTTGTTGTCGCAAGACGCCGTCAGTATCGCCTTCGAGAACGTGCAGGCCGAAGATTTCTATCGACCGTTGCACGGTCAGATTTTCAGCGCGATCATCGCACTGGCGCACGCCGGCGAGCCGGTGGACTACGTCACGGTGCAGGCGAAACTTCAAGAGCGCGGCGCCGTCGCCATCGAGTTGGCCGTTCTTTCTTCGTTGCAGATCAACACGCCCTCGGCCGCGAACGCGCAACACTACGCCGAACTGGTTCGCGAGAAGGCCCAACAGCGCCGGCTCATCTCCGTGGCCGGTGAGATCGTGGACGACGCCTACGTCGCCACTGACGACGTCATCGGCCTCATCGACGAGGCCGAGCGCAAGATCAACGCCATCGGCGACGACCGGCGCATGGACTCGGTTTCACCACTGCAGCGACTGTTGTTGAATGAAGCGGACATTCTCGAGCAGCGCGGTGAGACCCGAGGTCAACTGAACGGTCTGGAGACCGGGTACCGGTCGCTCGACGCCATTTTGCAAGGTCTCCAGCCCAGCTCGATGACCATCGTGGGCGCTCGACCGGCCACCGGCAAGACCGCCTTCGCGCTGGGCATCTTGATCCACGTCGGCGCGGTGGTGAACCGTCCGGCGCTCTTCTTCTCGTTGGAGATGAGCCGTCAAGAGTTGGCCGAGCGCATCCTGGCTTCGACCGCGCGCATCGACTCTTCGAAGCTGCGCACCGGCGATCTCAGCGAAGCCGACTGGAACCGGGCCCACGAGGCGTTCGGGTATTTGCAGTCCGCGAAGGTCTTCATCGACGACAACCCCGCCTTGACCATCATGGACGTGCGGGCCCGCGCCCGGCGCATCAAGCAACAGAACGGGGACCTCGGCGTCGTCATCATCGACTACTTGCAGTTGATGAGTTCGCGCGGTCGCGCGGAGAACCGCCAGGTCGAGGTCTCCGAGATGAGCCGATCACTAAAGATCCTCGCGCGCGAGCTCGAGTGTCCGGTGGTGGCGCTCTCGCAGCTCTCACGCAAGCTCGAAGAACGCGCCGACAAGCGTCCCATGATGTCGGACCTGCGGGAGTCCGGTTCGCTGGAACAAGACGCCGACGTCGTGCTGTTCTTGTTCCGACCCGAGATCTACGGCGACGTGTCGAACGACATGAAAGCCGACGCCGAGATCATCGTGGGCAAAAACCGCAACGGTCCCACGCGCACTGCGCACTTGACCTGGCGTGGGGAGTTCGCGCGATTCGACAACGTGGCCGAGGCTCGCGAGATCTAGGCGACCGAACCTATTTGGGCTGCATGCGGATGCCCGCGTCGATGCGTATCGACTCGGCGTTCATGTAACTGTTCGACAAGAGTTCCACCGCGAGGGAGGCGAACTCCGCGGCGTAACCCAGGCGCCTGGGGAAGAGCACGCCCGCGCCCAAGCGGGCCTTGAACTCGTCGGACTGAGGGCCGGAGCCGTAGATCGGCGTGTCGATCAGCCCCGGCAAGATGCAGTTAGCGCGCACGCCAATCGGGGCGATGTCGCGCGCGAGGGGCAGCGTGAGGCCCACGATTCCGCCCTTGGAGGACGAGTACGCCACCTGACCGATCTGACCGTCTTCGGCGGCGACCGAGGCGGTGTTGACCAGCGCGCCGCGCATGGCGTCGGCGTCGGGCGTGTTGTGACTCATGGCCGTCGCCGCCAGCCGACAGACGTTGAAGGTGCCGATCAAGTTGATCTCGATCACCTTGCGATAGATGTCGAGATCGTGCGCGGAGGCGTACTCCCCATCCTTGCCAATCGTGCGCGTCGCCCATCCGATGCCGGCGCAGTTCACCGCGCTCCACAGCGGGGCCATGGCCTTGGCCGCCTCAAGGGCGGCGATGACCTGGTCGGTGTTGGTCACGTCACAGTGCACGTACGCGCCGCCGATCTCCTTGGCGACGGCTTCGCCCGCGACGTCGTTGAGGTCCGCGATCACGACCTTGACCCCACGCGCGCTCAATGCCCGCGCGGTCGCCTCGCCGAGTCCTGATGCGCCGCCGGTGACAACGGCCGAAGTGTTCTTGAGTTCCATGATGCTCCTGTCAACCGTCCAGCGACGGGCTGAACCGATACAGAGTCAAGCAGACTTCCGTTGGGCTGGGGCGGAACCGATCGCCCCGCCCCAGCCCAGGGGGAAACTCAAAGAGCGCTCAGGGCCAGCTCCGGGTTGTTCAGCACGATATGTCGGTACGCCTCGATCGTCGCTTCATGGTCAGCAATGAGGGCGCGTTGGCGAGCCAGTTCGGCCGCCTGATCACGCTCACGTTGGCGTGTCCGTTCGAGGTGCACGCTGAGCCAGGGAAGTCCGAGGCCCAGAGCCGACCCACAACCAACGAGCAGAATGGAGAAATATACCGCGAGCATGTGATGATCCTTTCGACGTGGTTACGGCCTCGACGTAGTTTGGCTTTCGAATTGGAGGATTGCGCAAGACCGGGTCAAGAGGGGAGTAAGAAGTTTTTCGTCGCACGTATTTTCATCGCCTTAGCGTTGACGAGGTTGTGAACACCGTGTAGAACACGCGATGGTGGAGGGTGTTCTAGCGTACGAACATGGCCTCAATCTATGAATACTCTAAAGAAGAGTTGGCCGATCTCCTGGTGGACGAGCCGCGGTATCGGCTCGATCAACTGTGGCACGGGTTGTGGGTTGATGGTCTAGAGATTGCGGCGATCACGACCATCCCCAAGTTGCTGCGAGCCCGACTTTTGGACCGGTTCCCGTCGAGTCTCGAGGTTCTTGACGACGTGGTGAGTGATCAAGGGGCCACACGTAAGTGGGTCTTTCGACTCGAGGACGGATCGACCATCGAGACCGTCTTGATGCGCTACGTGGATCGGGTCACGGTCTGTGTCTCCTCGCAAGCGGGCTGCGCGATGGGCTGCACGTTCTGCGCGACGGGCCAGATGGGCTTCAGTGGTCACTTGAGTGCGGGACAGGTGCTCGAACAAGTGATGTTCGCCGCCAGAGCCGCCGCGCCCACGCGGCTCTCGAACGTGGTCTTCATGGGGATGGGCGAACCACTCGAAAACTATCGAGTGACGGTGAACGTGATCCGACGACTTCACGAGTACCGGGGAATGTCGGCGCGACATCTAACGGTGTCAACGGTCGGCGTCGCGCCGGCGATTGAGCGTCTCGCCACCGAGGGACTGCCGCTCACCCTGGCGGTGTCGTTGCACGCGGCGAATGACGAAACCCGCAACGAACTCGTCCCACTGAATCGTCGCTACCCCCTTGAGCGGTTGCACCGAGCCTGCACCACGTGGATCGAGACAACCGGGCGTCGCCTTAGTTTCGAGTGGGCCCTCATCGACGGCGTGAACGACACGGACCGAGCAATCGACGAACTCGCCGAGTACGCTAACTCTCTTCACGCGCACGTCAATTTGATCCCGCTCAATCCGACGCCGGGCTATCTCGTGCGCGGTTCGAGCGCGACGCGGGTGGGTGAGTTCCAAGAGGGACTGCTACGTCAAGGCGTCAACGCGACGGTCAGGAGCACCAGGGGCCGATCGATCGCGGCGGCCTGTGGCCAACTGGCGAGCGTGACCAACGCTCGGCGACGAACGATTTCGGTGCGCGGAGCCTAAAGCGAGGTCTCGCGCCAGAAACTGGGGCGCCAGCGCATGAGCGCGATCACACCTAGTACGCACATGACGCCGCCCGACACGATAGAGAACTCGGTCGAGGAGAAGTTCGCCACCGTACCCGATTCGAGGTCGCCCAAGCGCGGACCACCGGTGACGACCGCCATTTGAATTGACGAGACGCGACTGCGGTACTCGTCACTAATCGTGGTCTGCAAGATGGTGCTGCGAAGCACCGCCGAGATGACGTCCATCGTGCCCGCGACGGCGAGGGCGAGTAGCCCGACCCATAAGACAGGAACGAGTCCGAAGAGCGTCATCGCCACGCCCCAGGCCATCACGACGAGCACCACGAGCCGACCGCGGCGGTGAACCCGGTCCATCCAGCCGGTGAAAACCGCCATGACGAGCGCGCCCGCGCCCGGCGCGGCGTAGAGCAGGCCCAGGATGAACGGCCCACCGTGGTAGACGTGCTCGGTGACCGCTGGAAAGAGCGCGCGCGGCAGACCAAAGACCATGGCGTTCAGGTCGACCAGATACACCGCCTGGACCACGGCGTGCGAGCGCACGTAGCGAAAGCCTTCGCGAATCGCGCGCATGGTCTTTATCCCGGCGTGGTCGCCGGCGGGCTTCATCGGCGCCATGAGGAACGTGGCGAGGACGAGGACAAAGAACGTGACGCCGTCTAAGAAATAGCACCACGACAGGCCCACTGTCGCCAACAAGACGCCCGCGGCGCCCGGTCCGGCGACGGCGCCGAGATTGAAGATGATCTGGTTTAGCGAAAAAGCGGCGACGAGCTCCTCCGGGCGAACCAGCATCGGTATCGCCGCCGTGCGAAGGGGGCCCGAGAGTCCGGCGAAGCCCGCCGCGAGCGCGGGCACGATGACCAGCACGGCGAAGTTGGCGTGGTGAAACGACGCGTTCGTACCCAAGGCGCAACTTAAGAGCCCCAGGACGAACGAGGCGACAATGAGGAGCGTTCGTCGATCGAAGCGATCTCCGAGCGCGCCGCCCCAGAGTGCGCCGGTGATGAGCAGAGGAAGTTGAATGAAGCTGACGACCCCGACCCAAAGACTCGAGTGCGTCTCCTGGTAGACCTGGTACGCCACGGCGACGATCGTGAGGTTACTTCCCAGTACTGAGACCAGTTGGCCGAGGAAGAGTAATCGAAAGTTTCGGCTCGTGCGCAGTGGCGTGACGTCAACGAGTAGCCGGGGCACTCCTTCATGGTACGAGAGTAAGGTATTCGCTGGGCGTTGTGGTCTAAGGAGAGTCGATGATCGGCGAAGAACTAGTCCAGTTGCTCACCCCCGAAGGCGAGCGCATCGCTAACTCCGAGTACGAGTCCACGCTGGGAATCGACGAGATCTTTGGCTTGTATCGCGACATGGTCATTATCCGACGGCTGTGCAACGAGTCGACGTCGCTCCAACGACAGGGCCAGCTCGCGCTGTGGGCGCCGGTCCAGGGCCAAGAAGCGGCGCAGATCGGCGCGGGGCGCGCGCTCCAGCCCATGGATTTCACGTTTCCCACGTATCGAGAGCACGGAATTGCCTGGTGTCGCGGGGTGCCACCCAAGGACATGCTGCGACTCTTTCGCGCGACGTCCAACGGTGGCTGGGACCCTCAGAAGTACCGGCACTCGGTGCCGACCGTCGTGCTCGGCAACCAGGCGTTGAACGCGGTGGGCTACGCCATGGGTATCCAGCGCGACGGGGCCGAAGAGGCGGTGATGGCCTTCTTCGGTGACGGGGCCTCGAGCCAGGGTGACGTACTGGAGTCCTTCGTGTGGGCGTCGTCGTTCAATACGCCCGTCGTCTTTTTCTGTCAGAACAACCAGTGGGGTATCTCGACGCCGATGTCCATCCAGTCGAAGATTCCGCTGTACCATCGCGCCCACGGTTTTGGTTTTCCCGGTATTCGAGTGGACGGTAACGACGTGCTGGCGGTCTACGAGGTCACCAAGCGCGCGCTCGACAGCGCGCGGGTCGGCGGTGGTCCGACGTTGATCGAGGCCTACACCTACCGATTGGGCGCGCACACCACCTCCGATGACCCAACGCGCTATCGCATCGACGCCGAGGTGGAGGTCTGGAAGCACCGCGATCCCATCGAACGCGTGAAATCACTCCTGGTGCGCGAGTACCACGTGAAGAGCGCCAAGTTCGACGAGGTGATTACTGAAGCTGACGCCATGGCATTGCAGCTCCGTGAGGACGTGCTGGCCATGGATCGACCCGATCCCATCACGATGTTTGACCACGCCTACGCCGCTCCGCATCCCCTCGTCGAAGAGGGTCGGCGCGAAATGATCGAACTCGGCGTCAGCGCCGCGAGCCCCTCGTGACGACGACCAACATGACCATGGCCAAAGCCCTCAACGAGGGACTGCGCCGGGCCATGGAGAAGAACAAGAAGGTGCTGATTATGGGCGAGGACGTCGGCAAACTCGGCGGCGTCTTTCGCATCACCGATGGCTTGCAAAAAGACTTTGGCGAGGATCGCGTGATTGACGCCCCCCTCGCCGAGTCGGCCATCGTGGGCACCGCGGTGGGACTGGCGATTCGGGGATACCGGACTGTCTGTGAGATTCAGTTTGACGGATTCGTCTACCCGGCCTTTGACCAGATTGTCTCGCAAGTGGCCAAGCTGCACAAGCGTTCGGACGGCGTGTACACGATGGGTCTCGTGATTCGCATTCCCTTCCAGGGTGGTATCGGCGCGATCGAGCACCACTCCGAGAGTCCCGAGGCGTACTTCGCCCAGACCGCGGGACTGAGGGTGGTCTCGTGCTCGAACCCGAGCGACGCGTACTGGATGATTCAACAGTCCATCGAGCACGATGACCCAATCATCTTCTGCGAGGCGAAGAGCCGCTATTGGGAGAAGGGTGAAGTCGATCTGGACAACCCACCCCAGGGACTCTTCGACGCTGCGGTGCGTCGTGAGGGCACCGACGTCACCGTGATCGGCTACGGCTCTTCCGTCAAGACGATGCTGCGCGCGGCCGACACCGCCGTCGCCGAGGGCACGTCGTTGGAGATCATTGACGCACGCTCGCTCGCGCCTTTGGACCTGGACACGATGGCCCGCTCGCTCGAGAAGACCGGTCGACTGGTCGTCGTGCAAGAGGCGCCGCACATGGCTTCGATTGGTTCAGAGATCGTCGCCGAGTTGAGCGAACGGTGTTTCTACTCCCTGCGCGCGCCGGGCTTACGGGTGAGTGGCTATCACGTGCCGTATCCGCCCTCGCGAATTGAAGAGGACTACCGACCCAGCGTCGAGCGGATCTTGGACGCGGTCGACCGGGTAATGGGAGCCGAGAGTTGAGCGAGAAGATCTTCGAACTGCCTGACGTCGGCGAAGGATTGGTCGAAGCCGAGATCGTCACCTGGAAGGTGAAGGTCGGCGACGTCGTCACGTTGAACCAGCCACTCGTGGACATTGAGACCGCCAAGGCCACGGTGGAACTGCCGAGCCCGTACGCGGGCAGGATCGTTGCACTGCACGGCAACGTGGGTGACGTGATGGAGGTGCACAAGCCGCTCATCACCTTCGACGTTGGCGGCGACGCTGACGCTTCCGTCGCGGTCGAAAGTGAAGAGCCCGTTGTTGAAGTGAAGCCGGCGGCGACCGGCGAAGGTCGCGAGGCGGTGCTCGTGGGTTATGGCGTCGCGAACGAAGACGGTGTCACGACGCGCACGCGCCGCCGACAAGGGTCGGCACCGGCACCCGCTCCCGCACCCGCTCTCGCTCCCGCGCCCGCTCCCGCACTTGCGCCAACGCCCGCTCCCGTGGCGACGACCGCGACGCCCGGCCTGGCCCCGCGATCGACCCCGCCCGTCCGTCTCTACGCCAAGCAAAACGGCGTTGACCTCGCGACGCTTTCGGGCACCGGTCGAGAGGGACTCATTACCCGAGACGACGTGGCTCGGGCGTTGAGCGGATCGCCGGTGACCGCGCCCGCTCCGTTACGCTCCACGCCCATCACCGGTCCGACCTCCACGTCGCGCTTCGTCGGGCGAGAGTTGGCGTCGTGGGCGAGCGGGCCCAAGGAGGAGCGCATTCCGGTAAAGGGTGTGCTTCGCTCGATGTCTGACGCCATGGTCCAAAGCGCGTTCAGCGCGCCGCACGCGGCCGTGTGGGTTCGCTTCGACGTGACGAAGACGATGGAGTTGCTGGCCTCGCTGAAAGGCCGCCGCAATCTCCAAGACATTCGTCTCTCGCCGTTGACCATCGTGGCCCTGGCGTTCTGTGACGCGGCTCGCCACTTTCCGGGCCTCAATTCAAGTTTCGACGCGGCCGCAGGCGAGGTCATTGTCCGAAGAAGCGTGAATCTCGGCATCGCTGCCGATACGCCGCGTGGGCTGATCGTGCCCAACATCAAAGGCGCCGATCAGCTCGATCTAGTGGGAATGGCCCAAGCGCTCGAGGTGTTGATTGAAAAGGCCCGCAATGGCACCACGACCCCCAACGAGATGTACGCCACGACGTTGACCATCACTAACGTCGGTCCCTTTGGCGTGGACGCGGCGATACCGATTCTTCCCCCGGGCACCGGCGCGATCTTGGCGGTCGGTCAGTTCGCCAAAGCTCCCTGGGTGGTGAACGACGAGGTCGTCGTGCGCTTCGTCGGTGAGATCGCGATGTCGTTTGATCACCGCCAAGTGGACGGCGCGATGGCCTCACGAGTGCTCAGCCACGTCGCTCGCTATCTCGAAGATCCCGCCGCGGCGATAATCGCGGGCTAGTCGCCTCAGGTGCGCAGCGCCGCCAGCGCGCGGTCGGCGTGCGCGTTCATCGAGACTTCGCTGGTGATGACGTCGCGTATCCGACGGTCTCGATCGATGACGAACGTCGCGCGCTTGACCTTTAAGAAACCGAGGGATCGCTTGACCCCGTAGAGTCGGGCGACCACGCCCTCGACGTCGGCGAGTAGCGGATAGTTGAGCCCGTGCTTGAGGGCGAACTGCGCCTGGCGTTCGGGCGGGTCCATCGAGACGCCCACGAGCTGGGCGTCGAGTTGAGCGAACTCGTCGGCGAGGTCACGAAAGTGGCACGACTCCTTCGTGCAGCCCGGACTCAGGGCCGCGGGGTAGAAGAACAACACGACGGTGCCGTTAACGAGCAGCGTCGAGAGGGTTCGCTCGTTGCCCTCTTGATCCAAGAGCGAGAAATCAGGGGCCAGATCATTTTTCTGCACCCCTAAAGGCTAAGCGTCCAGGCGGAAGCCGACGCCGCGGATGGTCAAGAGATGCCGTGGGTTGGCCGGATCGTCCTCGATCTTCTGACGAAGCCGTTTGACGTGCGTGTCGAGAGTTCGCGTGTCCGAGAGTTCCAGGCCCCACCAGAGCGTGTCGAGACAGACCTCGCGGGTCACCACCTGGCCCAGGCGAGTCGCGAAGAGCGCGAGCAGGTCGAACTCCTTGCGGCTGAGTTCGACCTCGTGACCGCGCCGGGTCACCGTGCGTCGAATGAAGTCGATTCGCAGGTCGCCGAAGTTGACCACCTCGCCTTCGCTGATCGAGGTCGGACGACGCAACACCGCGCGGATTCGAGCGACGAGTTCACGAAGGCGATAAGGCTTGGTGACGTAGTCCGTCGCGCCGATCTCCAGACCGAGGATGACGTCGACTTCGCCTGTACGTGCCGTGACCATGATGATGGGGATGCGCGTGGTGTCGTGCAGTTCGCGACAGTAGTCGAGTCCCGATCCGTCGGGCAGCATCACGTCGAGCAGCACGAGGTCCGGTTTGGCGGTGACGAGCAGTTCACGAGCCTCGGCGATATTGGTCGCACCAACCACGACGAAGCCCTCGACACTCAGGCCGATGCTGAGCGCGTCTTGGTAACTTTCCTCGTCTTCGACGATGAGGATGACGGGACGACGCTGCTGTTCAACCATGGCGGTCACGATCGATCGGCGCGGGACGGGGGGCGGAGCGCGGCACGCCCGAATTCATCAAGGGGACGGTGAGATCGTTGGCGTGCCACGAACCCACCGTAAAAAGGCCGGGTTACCGCAACGTGAAAGGGGGGGTATCGAAAGGTGGTCGAGAGATGAAACCTTGTGGCGCCCATTCCTCGGGGCCGAGTGCGCCCGAGTCACTGCACCGGGGAGAAGGCGGATCACCGCTGGGCGCTCTAATCTGGGGCGCACGAATGGGGATGGGCATGATCAAAGCTGACGTCAGAGTCACCCGGGACCAGCACGTGTGGTCCTTTGACGCGCGGCGTGAGGCGGTGTTGGTGGTCGATCCTGGCACGGTGATCGAGATTGAGACCTGGGACTGTTTCACGGGGCAGGTCCAAAGCGAAGAGGACACGCTCGAAAAACTCGATCTCGGTAGGGTCAATAGCGCGACGGGGCCCATTGGCATTCGGGGTGCCGAACCGGGCGACACCTTGTCGGTGACGTTGCTCGACATACGTCCAGGCGCCCAAGGTGCGGCGATGTGCATCCCGGGATGGGGACAGCTCATCAACGAAGTCGCGTCGCCCACGACGCGGATCTTCAAGGTGGCCAACGGCGTTGTGACGATGAACGATCGAGTCTCTTTTCCGGCCCAGCCGATGTTCGGCGTGATCGGCGTGTCACCGGCCGCCGGGGAGATCTCGACGTTCCTCGCCGGGCGACACGGCGGCAATCTCGATGACCACGTCAACGGCATCGGCGCGACGGTTCACTTGCCGGTGTTCCAACCCGGTGCCCAGTTGGCGATCGGCGACATGCACGCGTCAATGGGCGACGGTGAGATCTCGGGCACGGGAGTGGAGATCGAGGGCACCGGGCTCATCAGGGTTGAGCTCATCAAGCACAAGCAAAGCCAGTGGCCCATCACCGAAACCGCGGAGGCGTTCTTCACCCACGGCACGTCGCCGGACTCTATCGACGACGCCTTGCAACACGCCTGCGAAGAGGCCTTCAAGATTCTCGTAGATGAGTGGCAGTTCTCGCGAGAAGACGCGTTCATCTTTCTCTCCGTCGCCGGCGATCTCGGTATTGCGGCGTACTACCACCCCTCGCCGGGGTGTGTCACCGCGCGTCTGCGGGTGCCGAAACTACCCTCGAACCCGTTACCGTTTCGCCCCTAGCTGTTCAGGGTGAAGCCCTCGTACATGGTGGACGAGCGGAGATAACTCCCCGTCGCGGTGCAGGTGTTCGTCGTGACACAGACCACCGCGTAGACGCCGCCGTCCACGCCGACCGTCGTGGCGCCCCCGGGTAAGACGACGAGGGTGCCCCGATGCCACGTGCCGTTGGATTCGGTCACTACCAGTGCTTGATAGGCGTTCGTGCCGTCGAGGTAGGCCGCACCCGCTCGACAGTTGCCCACGCGTGGGCACGAGATCGCCACCACCCCGCCGTTCTTGCCCGCTTCCAGGGCGCCACTCGGTAGGGCGAGTGGCACGGCTCGCTTCCACGTACCGCCGTTTTCATTCTCGAGGAAGCCCTCGAACTTCCCGGCGCTGTTCTTGTACTGCCCACCCAGGCTGCAGTTGCCCACCGAGGCGCACGCGATGCCTTCATAACCGTAAAGGAATACGTGAGGATTGGTCGCGGCGTCCGAGGGCATCGTCAACTCTTGGGCGCGCGACCACTTTCCCTTCGACTCGGTGGCGCTCAGCCCCTCCATCGCGCCGGTGTTGGTGTTGAACGTGCCCAGGACCGCGCAGCCGGCTCTCTTGACGCAGGCGACTTCACTCACGCTGGCCCCCGCGTACGCACTGGCGTTGGCCGGCAGCGTCAGCGTGAGTCCCTGGCCCCACACGCCGTTCACCTGGTCGACGAGGAGTCCCTCGTTCACGACATTGACGTCGATGAACGACCCCACCGCCACGCAGTTACCCACCGAGGCGCACGCGATCTGATTCATGGTGACGTAGGGGTTGGAGTTCGTGCTCGAGGTGAGGGCGATCTCTGTCGCGTTCTGCCAGGATCCGCCCACCTCACTGGTGACGAACCCGACAGTGCGTGACGTCGAGGCGTTGTTGTCCAAGTAGCCGCCCACGGCGCTGCAGTTTCCGCCCGACGAGCACACCACCGAGCGCACCAGCGCCACCTGGCCGGTGCCCACGGCGTTGGAGGGCAGTGTCACTTCCTTCGCGGGGAGCCACTTTCGGCCGACTTCGTTCGCGACGAACGCCTGAATGGTCGTGTTGCCGTCTTGGTAACTGCCCACGGCGCTGCAGTTGCCGAGCGATCCACACGACAGGCCATAGACCGTCATGCCCGGTTCGGTGGCCGCGCCCGCCGGTGCCACCAAAGTGGTGGGCGCGGTCCACGTTCCGTTCACCTCGTTCAGTACCAGACCCTCGACGAAACTACTGGCGGCGGTATAAGAGCCGCCGGCTTCACAGTTGCCGGCCGAGACGCAAGAGAGCGCGGGCAGGTAGCCCGAGGGAAGCCCCCTGGCGCCTGCGGGCAGCGCGGCCTGCTTTGCCTTGGACCAGGCGAAGGTGCCGCTCGCCGCTGCTGGAACCACCGTTGAGAGGGTCACCAACGTCGCGACCACGATCGCGCTGCGTAGTGGCTTCATCGGTCGTGCTCCAGTATCAAGAGTGTCATCTGGCAGACACTCAGACTCGCAATGGCAATCGGTTGATCGGCCGCGTCGGTTCGAACATCAGTATAAGTGAGGCGTGAAAGTGAGGCTCGGTGCCACGCCCCGCGCGTCTCGGGTTTGGCTGTTCGCTTTCGCCGAAGGCGTCCAAGGGCGGACTAAGGGTGCTGTCTCAGTTCGGCACGTCGACGATGCGACACGGGATATTAGAGTTCTCGTTAATCCAGTAGCTCGCACATATTCGGTGGTAACCGTCGGCGACGATGAGCGTACGACTCTTCGTCAGCCTGCCCCTTATGAGCAACACGGGTGAGAGTTTGTGTCCGGCTTTGACCTGGGCCAGGTCCTTTGCCACGTGGGCGTTGTCCCTTTGGAGCAGTTGGAGACTGCTCGCCCGTAAGAGATCCTTCGCCTGGTAGATGACCGAGGGTGCCGACTTGAGAAGTCTCATGAGCTGATCGGCCAACGTTGGTTCGCAGATCAAACTGAGATACGTCGCCGCCGCGGGGAAGTCGTGCTCGTCCGGTTCCAACTTCCAGTGTTCGCTGTGCATGTCGCCTCCCTCGTGAGAGCCTAGGTGCGTCGCCGCGACGCTGAAAGTTCGCGGTCGAGAATAGCCATGTCTTAGGATCTAGAGCGACTCGCTGAATCTTGCTCGATGAACCCTTCAAACGTTCGGGTTCACGAGTGAACTACCTCAGCGTGTTCAATACGCCAGCCGGCTGGGGGGCCCGCAAAACTGTTTTATAGTCGAGGGTAATCGCGAAGTTCTGGCAGAGTTGGTGGCTGGCCAGGTGGGGCGTGGCGAAGGTACGGCGTTTCGTCGAAACGTTGAGACGGAAGATTCCGAAGGAATTCATGAATCGATTGGTGAGATATCTTGTGGCGAGTGCCGTCGTGGCGTCCCTCGCCGTCGGTGTCTTTCTCATCTCGCGCACCGCTGATGTTCTGCCGGCCGGTGCCGCGTCGGGAACGTCGACGACCACGACCTTGACCCCGGTGACCTTGACGGGCTTCTATCTCGCGGTTGGCGCGTCGTCGTCGCTCGGCTTTCAACCAACGGGAATTGTCCACCACGACGGTCGTCGAACGCCGGACGGGTACGCCAACGATCTCGTGCTACTCGAGAGCTTCCAGGGGGTTGCGCTCACGTTGGACCAAATTGGCTGTCCCGGCGAAACCGTCCAGACCATTCTCAATACCAGGGTGGCCGATCACTGTTACGCACTACCCGAGACTCAGATGACCCAGGCCGTGTCGTTCCTCGAGTCCAACCAGAGTTCAACTGGCCTCGTCACCGTGGATCTGGGCTTTAACAGCATCCGGCTGTGCCTCTGGCCGGCGGTGGTGAACGAAGCGTGCGTCAACCAAGCGATCGCCGCCGTACGTGTCGACATGCCCAAGGTCCTACGAGAGTTGAAGGGCGCCGCGGGACCGAATGTTCGATTCGTCGGTCTCGAGTACTACGACCCCTTTCTCTCGCGATACTTCAACGGCGCGACTGGCTACGCGGACGCCAGCGCGTCACTCGTGGCTATGGATCGGATGAACGCCACGCTCGATCAGGTCTACCTCAACGCGGGGGTATCGGCGGCGAACGTTCCCGCTTTGTTCGACTCCGACGTCACGTCGCGGGTCGCCTCGACCGGTCGAGGCGTCGTCCCCGAGAACGTGGCGCAGGCGTGCGCGATGACCTGGATGTGTTACGCCGCGCCTTTTGGTCCCGATGATCATCCCAACGACGCGGGCTACGCCTTGATCGCCCAGGCGATTGCCGCGGTGCTACCCAAGTCGTGGTGAGTTGACCGGCGCCACAGAAGTGCCGGCGGTGAAACAACGTTCGCTAGGGAGAACTTCGGAGCAACTCTTTGCGTTTGGTGTACTCGTCCGCGTCAATATCTCCGCGGGCGAACCGCTCGTCCAAAATTCGTAACGCGTCGGAACTCCCATTTGAGGGCGGGTTCGCGCCGGGGGAGAGCTCGTGGCGGTGAACGTGCCCGCCCGGGCGCACCAATGCGGTGACGATCCACACGATGATGCAGACCGCAATGAGGATGAGTAAGAGGGCAAAGAAGCCCCTGCCCCAGCCCATGTTCGGGCCCTGGTCTCTAAATGGCATTGACGAGTCCTTTCGCTCAGTACCTATCCTAAGTACTAAGTCACGTGACGACGGATTGCAAGGTCAAACGGGCGTGCCCGCTCGATTCTTACGACATTCTTCCGATTCCATAAGTGTGCGCTTTTACTTCAACGGGCGGTTCGAAGCCGCACGCCACCGGTGAGTGCTCGCGACGAACGAAAAAGTCGCTGTCCTTAACTGGGCGCGGGTTCGAGACCGGCGTTCGTCAGCATTCGTCGTAAGTTCAGAATCTCTTGGGCGCTGACGTCTTTGTGTTTGGGCCTTTCGAGAACTTCGACGACCGAGCCCAGGGTCAGCGCATATTTGCCGTCACGTCGTTCTTCGACCACTCCGACGGCGGCCATTAGTGAGAGGACGTCCTTCCACTCCAGGTTGTGGTTTACCGGGTGCTGATAGATCTTGGCCAACGTCGTGCGGTGGTGATTGTTGAGATGCACTGGCTCGGAACTGTTCGACATGGTGAGCCTCCTCGTCACTTCGAGACTAACGCTCAAGTCGCGCCGACCCCGACGGGTCCCCGTCGTCCTCGACACGTGCGTCGAGACCTATGACGCGGTATTGGCTCGAAAACCTTTCGTGGCGCGCCGCGCGCCCGCTAAGGCGGTCACGAGTCCAAGGATCATCAAGAGTCCCGCGGCGATGAGGGCGGGTGGCAACGTACTGGAGGTGAGGAAGAGTCCACTCCCAATGCCGTGGCGTAGAAACGCTGGGGCGTACATGGATTCGCTCGCCCACCACGCCACGGTTCCGGCGGTGACGATCGCCATCAAGACCGTGACGGCGAGGGCGGTGCTCGACAGAACCAGCAACGCTTTTCGCGATAGGTCAATCTGACGGGTCACGGATATCGCCGTTGACGTCGCGGTGATGACGGCGGCCACGAGGACGAGCGCGCACAGGAGAACGACCACTTCGTACGCCACCGAGCCCCCATTGCGTTGGTGACTGTTTAAGAAACGCGCCCATACAGCCACCGCGCTCGTCAGCAGCAGCGCCGTCGACACGACAGTGACACCTCGTACGATCGGACGTCGAACGCGAGACCAGCCGCCGTCACGTAAAAGGGCGATGACCGCCGGCAGGACGAACACGCCCGCGAGCAGCACTAACACCATGCCCACGCCACCCGCCCACTGCACGGCGACGTCGCTGATGCGCGGAAGGGTGCGGTGAGCCACGGGGGTGGCGACGCCCCAATGCTCCGTGAACTTCGCGAAGATCGCGCCCGCCACCATGAAGAGCGACCACCCGCACAAGACGAGCTGCGATCCGCTTCGCAAGCGACCGTCGGCACTCGTCGCGACGCCGACGAGTCCGGTCTCTCGGACCCTCTCGGTGAGACCGGCACGGGCGATCGATATCTGGGCGCGCCGCGAAATGTGCTGGCCGTACGTATCGTCCAAGAGCGCCGCGAAGCCTTCACCGTAGCGAGCTCGCCAGCTGGGCGGGTACCAACGAAGAAGGCGCTCGCCAGTTCTCGGCGTTCTCATTGGCTCACTCCCAGGACGGCGGGACTCGGTCGACGGCGAGTGGTCACCTCGCGTCGTCGTAGACGCATCGCCCCTTCTTCGGCCAACGAGCGCATCTCATTAACCGCGCTGGCGAGCGCCGTGCGTCCATTGGGTGTGAGGCGATACGGTTGGCGGCGATCCCGGCTCGGCGTCGGGGCGATGAGCCCTCGTTCTTCCAGGCGCGCGATCGCTCCGTACAGTGTCCCTGGACCCAGACGGACGCCGGAAAACGCTTCGATGTCCTTGGTCAGCGCGTACCCGTGCTTGGTGCCCGAAGCGAGGCTGGTCAAGATGAGGAGTGCGGGTTCGTTGTGGCGATCGAGGTCGTTGGCCGTTCGAGGCGTTCGTTTTGCCATGCTCACCAGAGTACTACGTCACACGTACTATCTGGGCGCGCGGTGGAGGCCATACGATGGCCCTGGGTCCATAAGAGTCACGGGCTTCGAAGGGCGGAAGAAGAGCGACGGAGCGGTCGGTACTGGCGCGTTCGAAGGGGTCGAGCCTTTGTATTATTCGCCAATGGACAAAGTACGCGTCGAAAAGACCGTGAGTGCTTCAAAACCATCTCGACCACCGGTCATGGCGGACTTTGGAGTTACGGCAACGTCGTGCAACCGGTTTCTCGTGGGCGACGGTCCTCGCAAGATCGAAGAACTGTTGTCGACCATTCCGGCCACCACGGTGATGGACTACTACGGAGCCGGGGGTGTGGTTACCGATCTCGAGGCCGAAGTCGCATCGTTGCTCGGTAAGCCGTCGGCGTTGTTTCTGCCGACGGGCACGATGGCTCAACAGGCGACCCTTCGCGTTCACGCCGATCGGCGCTCGTCAAAGAGCATCGTGTTTCACCCTTGCTGTCACCTCGAGACCCATGAGGAACGTGGCTACCAACGCCTCCACGGGCTCTTCGGCGTTCCCGTCGGTTCGCGACACGAGCCGCTGACGTTGGCGAACCTGGAAAACGTCAGGGAGCCGGTGGCCGCACTCGTGCTCGAGTTGCCCCAACGTGACCTGGGAGGGACGTTGCCGACGTGGAAGGAACTGAGCGCGCAGGTGAGTTGGGCTCGAGAGCGCGGGGCCGCGGTTCACCTCGACGGCGCGCGGCTCTGGGAGGCGGCGCCCTACTACGCCAAGTCCCAACAGAAGTCCCTCGCTGACATCGCTGCTCTCTTTGATTCGGTCTACGTCTCGTTCTATAAGGGTCTCGGCGCGATCGCGGGGTGCTGTGTCGCGGGCGAAACGGACGTGATCGACGAGCTGTCGGTGTGGCGAACTCGCCACGGAGGCCGGACCTTCATGATGTGGCCCTACGCCGCGTCGGCCCTCACCGTTTTGCGAGAGCGTCCGGCCCTGATGGCCACGTATTACCGCCGGGCGCAAGCCATTGCTCGCGAGCTCCGTAAGATCGATGGCGTCGACGTGCTGCCCGAGCGCGTGCAAAGTCCGATGATGCATCTGCGACTCTCGGGCAGCGTGAAGCAGATCCGTCAACGGGTTCGCGATATCGCTAAGAAACAAAAGATCATGACCTTTTCGCGTCCGTATACCAGCGAGGGTCCTAATCTTCAACGATTCGAGTTTCAAGTCGGTCGCGCCACCATGGACTTCACCCCGCGCGAGGTCGCTCGTCTGGTCGCACAACTCGTGGGCGCCGACTCGATTCGTTGACCGAATGGTCACCGGGGTCACTGCGAATTGGTACTATCGACACGGAGCGATGAGGCCCGCCCCTAAAAGCGCCGCGCAACTTACGGCTAATGGCATCTACCAGCAGGATTCGTCAGCTGGTAGGGCCGGTGCTCCGTACCCCTGCCAAGTCAGGAGGTATCGATGAACGTGTACTACGTATTGGCAATCTGGATTGGCATGGCGCTGCTGGCGTCGTTCATCAGCATTCGAGTGGGCATCTCGGTCGCCTTGATCGAGATACTGGTCGGCGCGGTGTTGGGCAACATTCCCGGCATCAAAGAACACGTGCAACAGACGGACTACACCACGCTGCTCGCAGGCGTGGGTTCGATTCTGTTGACCTTTCTCGCGGGCGCCGAGATCGATCCGGTCTCACTGCGCCGGCATTGGAAGGCCAGCCTCTCCATCGGCGCCGCGTCTTTCGTGCTGCCGTTGATCGGGGCTTTTTGTTACACGCGATATTTCCTGGACTGGAATCTGCACGCGGCCGAGATTGCCGGCATCGCGCTCAGCACGACGTCGGTGGCGGTGGTCTATGCGGTGATGGTCGAGACTGGACTCAATCGTCACGACATCGGCAAGTTGATCTTGGCCGCGTGCTTCGTGACCGACCTGGGCACGGTCCTCGCGCTCGGGGGGCTCTTCGCCACCTACGGGTGGTTGTTGCTGGTGTTCGTCGTCGTCACCGCGGTCACCTTGTACTTCTTTCCACGAATCTTGCGCTGGACCGTCGCGAATCTCGGTCACCGAGTGAGTGAGCCCGAGATCAAGTTGATCTTCGTTGTGTTGCTCGCTCTGGGGGGACTGGCGACGGCCGCGGGCAGCGAGGCGGTGCTGCCGGCCTACGTGGCGGGACTCGTGGTCGCGGGCGTCTTTATGAACGACCGCGTGATCTTGGAACGGATTCGTACCATCGCCTTCGCCCTCTTGACGCCGTTTTTCTTCCTGCGCGCGGGCACGCTCATCTCGGCCCCCGCGCTGGTCACCGGGGCCAGTGTGATCGGGGCGCTCTTTGCGGTGAAGATGGTAACCAAATTCCTCGGTGTGTGGCCGACGTCCACTTACTTTCGTCTCCCCAAGCGAGAGCGGGCCTACACGACCTTGCTCATGGCGACGGGCCTGACGTTCGGCTCGATCGCCGCCCTGTTCGGCCTCACGCACAAGTTGATTAGCGAGGCACAGTACACAGAGTTGGTGACCGTGGTCATTCTTTCGGCGTTCGTGCCCACCCTGGTGGCCCAGCAGTTCTTTCGCCCGACGACAGAGATGTCGGAGGAGAAGGAGGAGGCGCTCGGGGAAGAAGACCTCTCGATCCTCCGTCCCCGGCGCACCCATCCCGAGACCGGGTAAGGCAAGGTAGTCACCCGGACCATTCTTTGAGCGAGTGCGCTTGGACCGGAGTTACTAGTGTTCGTGGAGGCGCCCGCTGAGTGCTCGCTCGGCGGAGAGTGCGCACGGTAAAGAGAGGTCATCATGTCGAGAGATCCATACGCCGACCTACCCAAGATGCCATCGTTTGAAGTGACTTCGGACGACTTTACCGACGGCGGCGTCTTTAAAGCGGCGCAGGTCAGTGGCATCATGGGTGCCGGAGGTTCGGACACTTCGCCGCAGCTTTTGTGGCGTGGATTTCCCGATGACACCAAGAGTTTCGCCGTGACGATTTACGACCCTGACGCGCCGACGGCCTCGGGCTTTTGGCATTGGGCGGTCGCCGATATTCCAGTGTCGACGACGTCGCTCGTCTCAGGCGCGGGCGACGAGACGGGCAGTGGTCTACCGGTGGGTGCGGCGCAACTCGCCAATGACGCTGGCGTGAAGCGTTATCTCGGACCGGCCCCGCCACAAGGTCACGGCGTTCATCACTACTTCGTCGTGGTGCACGCGCTGGACGTGGCGCACCTGGACCTACCTGATGGTGCGACGCCGGCCTACCTTGGCTTCAACCTCTTCATGCACACCCTGGCCCGCGCGGTGATGGTGGGGACCTACGAGCAGCGTTAGGCGTGAACTTCGTTGCTCAACAACTGGACTAGGTGGCGCGTGACGGCGCGACGCGAGACCTCGCTAGTGGGCGTTGGGGAGTAATTCACCGAGGAGGCCCGCGACATGCTGCTCGATGTCGTCGCGGATGACGCGAACGGCCGTGAGGTCCTTGCCTGCGGGGTCGTCCAGCTCCCAATCGAGATAGCGCTTGCCTGGGTAAATCGGACACACGTCGCCACAGCCCATGGCGATCACGACGTCGACAGCCTGAACGATTTCGTCGGTCCACGGCTTCGGGAACTCCTCGCGTATATCAACGCCAACTTCGGCCATCGCGCTAACGACGACGGGATTGAGTTCGGCGCCGGGTTCAGAGCCGCCCGTGTAGACGTTGATCCGATCGCCCGCGAGATGTCGCAGCCAACCGGCGGCCATTTGCGACCGTCCGGCGTTGTGGACGCACAGAAAGAGCACGCCCGGCTTGCCCGGCGCAGAGTCTTCGAGTTGCGCCATCGCTTTGAGGCGCTCGCGGGCGAAGCGCTCGGCCTGAACGCCGATGTAGGTTTTCACCTTCGCGCTCGCCGAGAGTCGCTCAAAGGAGTCGACGAGAAAATGCTCGATGGTCTCGTCGTCGAAGGTTCCTTTGAATTCGGTCTGTAGCACCCCCAGTGCCCGACCGAGGAGACGTTGGTCCTCGGGCGCGAGGTCCTCGACTCGGTGTTCTTTAGGCATACTGACCCCTTTCTGTCTTGGGATTGGGTGAAAGTAATTCGTTGATAAGGGCCCGAACACGCCGCTCGATGTCGTCGCGAATGTGTCGAACCACTTCGATTGGTTGGTCGGCCGGGTCGGGTAGTTCCCAGTCGAGGTAGCGCTTACCGGGATAGACGGGACAGGCATCGCCGCAGCCCATCGTCACCACCACGTTGGCGCGCTGGCCCATCTCGTTAGTCAACTTCTGAGGTGATTCGCCTGAAATATCAATGCCCTTCTCCCGCATTGCGGTGACGACGGCGGGGTTCAGGCTCTCCCCGGGCGCAGTGCCAGCCGAATGTACAACGACACGGTCTTCGCCAACTTCTCTGGCGAAGGCGGCGGCCATTTGCGACCGCCCGGCGTTATGCACGCAAAGGAAAAGGATCTCCGGACGAATCTTCACCGAGTTCCGTCGACGGCGGGCACTGACCAGTACAAGTGTCGCTTCGCCCATAGCGACACGTAGACCAGGCCGACGAGGACCGGTACCTCGATGAGCGGACCGACCACCCCGGCCAGGGCCTCGCCGCTCGTGACCCCAAAGACGCCAATGGCGACCGCGATGGCCAACTCGAAATTGTTGCCCGCCGCGGTGAATGCCAGCGTCGCGGTTCGATCGTAGGGAAGCCCCAGCGCTCGGCCCAGGGCGAATGACCCGAACCACATGATGGCGAAATAGCACAGCAGTGGCAAAGCAATGCGCGCCACGTCGCCGGGCCGAGAGGTAATGGTGTGCCCTTGCAGGGCGAAGAGGATCACGATGGTATAGAGCAATCCGTAGAGGGCGAAGGGACCGAGGCGAGGTAGGAGTTTCGTTTCGTACCACTCTCGACCTCGCCGGCGTTCACCCAGGGTGCGAGTCAAGTAGCCCGCGACAAGCGGCACGCCGAGGAAGATCGCAACGGTTTCAGCGATTCGTCCGATCGACAGTTGAAGGCCCTCGGTGCTAAGTCCGAGCCATCCGGGCAGCAGCTTTAGATAGAAATAGCCCAGGAAGGCGAAGGCGACGATCTGGAACAGTGAGTTGAGCGCCACCAGCACGGCGCCCGCCTCTCGGTTGCCCCCCGATAGATCGTTCCAGATCAGCACCATCGCGATACAACGGGCCACGCCGACGATGATCAGACCAGTTCGGTACGTTGGCAGGTCGGGCAGCAGCAACCAGGCCAGCGAGAACATCACCGCCGGGCCGACCAGCCAGTTCAGTACGAGCGACGCCACCAGCAACCGTCGGTCGCGCGTTACCGTGCCCAACCGGTCGTAGCGGACCTTGGCGAGCACTGGATACATCATCACCAGAAGCCCCAGAAAGATGGGCAACGAAGTACCCGACGTCACCTGCACGGCGTTGAGGTGGCTGTTGAGGCTCGGCACCGCCCGGCCGAGCCCGATGCCTACGGCCATCGCCAGGATGATCCAAAGGGGTAGGAATCGGTTGAGGAACGAGAGTTGCGCAATGACCGGCGCAGGCGATTCGCTGTGCGACGAGCGAATCGAGACCATGTCGCTCATCGTCGTTTCGAGTGTTCGATGAATCGACAACTCAGCAGCACGGAGTTTTCTCAGACGTCGTCAATGATCCTGAGGTGCAGCAATTGTCGCCGGCCAGTGAGGAAGCGTCGCTTGCGTCGGCGAGCACCGTATAGACCTCCCAACGAGAGGCGTCGGGGCCGTCGACCCAGACCTTGTCCTGCACTGCGTAGCAGCACGTTGTCTGCTTCTCGACGTCGGTGGCGAAGCCTTGGTCGGCGAGGTACTTGGTGGCCGTGACGACTTCTTCAGTGGAAGAGACCTCGACGCCGAGGTGGTTGATCGTGCCGGGAGCCTCGGTGTTCTCGAAGAGTACGAGCTTGAGCGGCGGCTCGGCGATCGCGAAGTTGGCGTAACCCGGGCGGAGCTTCGCCGGTTCGGTCTGGAAGAACTTGGAGTAAAAGGCAACGGCTTCGTCGAGATTCGACAC
>PKXH01000033.1 GCA_003133405.1 Acidimicrobiaceae bacterium
CAATGGCCCGGCTTCAGCTAGTCGATCGCCGTCCAATCCGGGCAGTTCAAGTCAACAGTTCCGGGCATTCCAAACCTGTCTAAAGCAACACGGCGTAACGCTGCCCTCGGGAGGCTTCGGTGGCGGCAATCGACCGCCAGGTGGTGGCTTCGGGGGCGGTGGNNGGCTTCGGAGGAGGCGCTGGAGGGGCTAATTCTAAGAACGGGAGCGCTATCGCAGCGTGTCGTTCACTGATTACGAGCGGCACAACGTCTACGACAAGTAGCACGTCGTCAGCGGTTTAGGGCGAGATCGAAACAAGTTCCTTGATAGACGATTGGGGCGAATTCACGGGGCGGACGCAGCGGTTTCGAGAGCGACCTGGTTGCCGCCGGCGTCCTCTATAAGCACTCGCGCCCCTACCATCCCCAGACCTGCGGCAAGGTCGAGCGCTGGCACCGCACGTTAAAGAGGTTCCTCGCCAAACGTCCCGCGGCGACCCTCGGTGAACTCCAACTCATCCTTGACGACGTCGTTCGCTACTACAACGACGTGCGCCCGCACTGCGGGATCAACCGACGCACGCCGAGCGTCGCTTACAGCGCGCGCGCCAAAGCGAAGCCGAACACACTCATCCACCAGCCCCACTGGCGCATCCGCACCGACACGGTCGGCGTGCGCGGCCACGTGACGCTTCGCTACCTGGGCCAGCTCCGTCACCTCAACGTCGGCTGGGCCTACCGGGGTCAATCAATCCGTCTTTACGTCCTCGATGACGTCGTGACCTTCGCCCACGAAGACGGTGAGTTCATCGGTGAGACGAGAATCGCCCCCGATCGTGACTACCAACCCAAGGGCGAAGGCTTCCGGCGATAACCTGCACAGGTTCAGCTGTTCACGATGTCCCGACAGATTTAATGCGCACCCCCAACGGGATTCGAACCCGTGCCGCCACCTTGAAAGGGTGGAGCCTTCTGGCAACGGCACTGCGTAAAACTACTGATGAAGAGCTGTTTTCAGACTCCGAATCCTTTTAGTTTTGCGGTTTGGGCGCTCCATGGGCGCTTAGAAATCAATGCCTCTCCGCTCGTGTTGACTACCGCAATGACGATTGGTGAAGGAGGGGAGAAGCATGGCATGCGCAGGTTTCGCCCCCGGCAACTTGGTAGCCACTTTGAGGGACGCGAGCCGCCAGTCGGAAAATATTGAAGTCGGTTCCCCGACACCGCAAGTCTTCAACGCGCAAAGGCGAGATCTGCTCTAAGAGCGGCTATTGGCTTTTATAGGACCTTCTTTCAAGCAAACCTTGAGCCGGGTTCCCGTCAACTTTTCAGTCCCAGATCGCGAGACCGCTTTCTATATCAAAGAACTCAAGGCGGTCCTCCGACACGCCGAAACTGAATCGGTCACCTGAGCGAACGGTGTGACGTGGCTCGATACGCGCCACGCATTCAGACCCGCTTGAGGTCGGGCCGACGAGAATCTCATCGCTGTCTTTCGTCACCGATGAATCATCGAGTTGAACAACCGGTGCATCAATGACGAAATGCACCAAGATCTCTGCGCCCAATGCTTCAACGAGATGAACGTCACCCGTCAACACTGGCCCCGGTCGTTCAGCGCTGGCAGCGGGAAGATCTTCCGGTCTTATCCCCACGACCACGGCACGGCCTGTGTACTGCCTAAGGCCAGGGAGCCGGCTCAATATCGCCGGCGTCAACGAGACTTTCTGGCTTCCCAGGGTCAGTACGTCAAGGTTGGCCGATAGAACGCCCTCGAGAAGGTTCATTGCCGGCGATCCGATGAACCCGGCCACGAAGATGTTCTTTGGCCGGTCGTACAACACCTGAGGAGCGTCGCACTGTTGCAAAACACCATCTCGCAGAACGGCCACCCTATGCCCTAGCGTCATGGCCTCGGTTTGGTCATGGGTGACGTAGAGCGTGGCCACCCCAATGCGCTGTTGGACTCGCGATATCTCGGCGCGAAGTTGCACTCGAAGTTTGGCGTCGAGGTTAGACAGGGGCTCGTCCATTAGAAAGACCTTTGGCTCTCGAACGATTGCGCGACCCATGGCGACGCGCTGGCGTTGACCGCCCGAGAGTTGCGTTGGCTTCCTATCGAGCCACTCGGTGAGCCCGAGCACGCTCGCCGCTTCGCGAACCCGTCGATCGACCTCGATTTTGGGTATCCGTTTCATCTTCAACGCGAAGCCAATGTTCTGGGCGACCGTCATCTGGGGATAGAGGGCGTAACTCTGAAAGACCATCGCCACGTCACGGTTCTTGGGTGGTACGTCGTTTACGACCTCGTCGCCAAACCGTACGGTTCCCGATGAAATATTCTCCAAGCCGGCGATCATGCGCAGCACCGTCGTCTTTCCGCAACCCGACGGACCGACCACCACCATGAGCTCACCGTCTTCGATTTGCAAATCAAGGTCGGAGACGGCTTCGAATCCGTTGGGGTAGATCTTGGTGACTTTCTCGAGACTAACTGAACTCATCTCTGCCCCTCTGACTCGGGACGACTGAGCCATCACTCCAATTTTCCAAATTAACGCTGCTCTTCCGAGCTTGCCTCGACGCTCGTTTCGTAGAACTCACGGTAACTCCCCGCGGGTGAGACGAAGGACCGACCAGCCCCCGTTAACGTCCACTTCGCACATGAGCCCGGTGCCCTCACGCATCGAAGTCGCGCTCGTCCCAAGGGGGACGTACCCTCCATCGTCGCGGCCGAGTACGGCCAACTCAGCGTGCCACTGTTTGGGCGAATCGACTAGAACTGACACTATCGCTTGATCGCAGACACCAAGACCAGTACCTGAACTCCACGAACCCTCAGCGTTCCCCGAAAGATCAAGCAAACTCACTACGACCACGTCGTCATTTCGTATGACCCTCGCGTACAGCGCTCCACCGAGAGGTTCGGGGCTCGTTCTCCCACTCCACGAAACCACAACTGAGGCGTTCTCGTCGTTGAGTTCGTACCAACTGGTGTCGGTGTCACTTCTGAAGAGATCTCGGCACCGAAGACCGAAACGATGCCACTGGAGAGCCACTGCTATCTCTTCTCCGCGCAACTGTTCGTGATTCACGTAATAGGGATGGCAGAGCACTCCAAAGTCATCTCCCCAAATGAGCGTGTTGGCGCCGAGCGTCGTCGTCACGGCTTCACTCAAGACAGCAGTGCGCAGGGCCGAGGCCCGGTCTCCGTTCCAAACCGGTGGATAAAGGGCGAGCGTATCCCCTTGTCTTAACTGGCCACCGGAGCTTCGTTGCAACAGGCCCTCCAGGTGGCGCCAGCGGTCGTTGGGGGGCCACACTTCAACGTATCGAAAGCTCGGTGAGGGAGGTGGTACCAAGCCACGCGGCACACCATTGACTTGATTGAAACTCAACACGTCGCGAGGACGAGCCTCGCGAACGGCGTGGATGAAACCTTCGTACCCTTCGGCTACCGAGACGGGCTCGCCCGACACAGTGAGCGCGTTGCGCGGGTAGCCGTAGGTGTCGAGATGTAATCCGTTGAATCCGAGAGTATCGACGGCGTGGCCATAACTCTCGATCCAGTGTTGGCGCCAGCCCATGCTGGCTGGATTCATGATCTGAAGCAAAGTACCGAGCGATTGCGGTGTTCCGTCATTACGAAACAGTCGCCACTCAGGACGCTCATCTGCGAGTTTGTCGTTCGCCGCGCACACTGGCGCGTAAGCCTGAGCTACGGCGCCGATCGCTCTAATGCCAACAATCAATCTCTCCAGGGCCAGTCGATCGATGGGGCGACCCAGAGGATCCTCGTACGAGTTGGCCGTTGGAAGGGGCGAGGAGTAGCTGGCCATCCAGTCGTAGACCTGGACGACTGAGCAACGAAGTTGACCTAGCCACGACAGAACCGATACTCGGGACTCTTCATCGAACGACGTCACAAAACCGATGATCGGATCATCACCAAGGTGTTGCCGGACCCCAAAGAACTCCTCTGCGAGAAGTGTGCCGTCCTCCGAGCGAGCTTCCACCACGTGGGTGCCCAGTGGGAGAGCTGCAATCGTAGCCGTGCCCTTGGATATTGACGCTGGATACGTAGCGCCCAGGGCAGTGCGCACCAGGACGCGGGCGGTCTCTTGTGGGAGATCACTAACTGTGACCTGTTCGTCCGCCAGGTAGGCGGTGCGAAGGTCGGAGAAGCCCTGAGCGGACATCAGCGAATACCACCGAGGGAGACGCCCCGTTGAAACCATCGTTGGGAGATGAAGTAGACGATCACACTTGGTACCGTCGCGATCACCGAGCCGGCGAAGAGTGGTCCCCACTGAGTGGTGTGCTCACCAATGAAGAAGTTGAGCCCGATCGGTAACGTTCGATGCGCTGACGAATTGATGAGCGTTAAAGCAATGACAAACTCCTCCCACGCAAAATTGAAGGTGAACATTGCCACCACCGCCAGGGCCGGCGCAGAGAGCGGCGCGATCAAGCGCGTAAGAACACGTATCGAACCAGCCCCATCTAATCGGAACGACTCCTCGAGCTCCTTTGGCACCGCTTCGAAGAATCCTCGTAGTAAAAAGATTGCGAAAGGCAGATTTTCACTGGTGTAGATGAGGATTAGGCCCGGCAAAGAGTCCGTGAGGTGGAGCTTGAGCACCAACAGATACTGAGGGATGATGAGTTCAACACTGGGTACGGCCAAGGCCGCCAGAAACACGTAAAAGAACACTTCTTTCAGGGGAAACTTGTACCGGGCAAACGCGAACGCGGCCAACGACGAAAGCGTCACCGTAAGGACCACGGTACCTAGGGCCACCACCAAACTGTTGAGGAAGTACTGACCAAAACTGTTCTCAGACCAGGCCAGGACGTAATTGAGAAATGTTGGGTGAGTGGGTATGAGGACCGGGTTGGACGTTTGAATGTCACTGGTGGGCTGAAACGACAACGAGATCAAGTAGAGCAGTGGGAAGACCGACACGGCGCCAAACACGCCCGCGAGAACGAGGCGCGACTTCTTCCAAGAACGAATGCCGAAGAGACCTGGCTGCACCGAAGGTTGAGGGCGACGGGGTCCTCGCGGCGAGCGACTCATCGGCGCGTTTCGGGCGTCCTTGAAAGTGAGTGCACTCATTGGTCGACGTTCCTTCGCATCAAGCGAATCTGCAATATCGAGAGTCCGAGCACGACGATCGCCATCAGTGAGGCGATGGCGGCGGCGTAACTGAAATTAAAGAAGGAAAAGGCCTGTTGATAGGCGTACGTGAGCAAAACGCTCGTTGATCCAAACGGGCCGCCGCCCGTCGTAATGAACACCTGAGTAAACACTTGGCTGGCGCCAATGACGAGCAACACCGTTACGAAAGTTATTGTTGGACGGATATTTGGAATGACGACGTGGCGCCATATTCTGGGCTCGCTTGCGCCATCAACGCGAGCAGACTCCACGAGGTCTCTTGGTACGCCATCTAGAGCAGCCAAGAACATGATGAATGACCAGCCAACGCCCTTCCAGATACTGACTATCCAGATCACGGCGTTGCCCGTCCAAGTTTGAGCGAGCCAATCAATACGCACCGTATGGCCAGCAAAGAGTGAAATGACCGCGTTGGCTAATCCACCTTGAAATCCAAAAATGTAAGCGAAGACGTAACTCACGACGACCCACGACGTGACGACGGGAATAAATATCAACGCCCGCCAGAGACCGCGTCCCGGTAGGCGATCAGTGAGAAGTGCGGCGGCAAAGAGGCCAAGGACCATTTGGATTGGCACGGTGATGACGAGAAAGAGCACGGTGTTTTCCGACGCAGTACGAATTGCGGGATCATGAAAGATTCTGATGTAATTTGACCAGCCGACAAAGGGATTCGCCACGTCAGGAAAGATGTGCCAGTTGAAGAAGCTGATATCGAACTGGCGGAAAATTGGGTAGACAATGAAGACCGCATACAAGAATGCGGCGGGCATCAACAAAAGATACGGCGTGGCGATGCGGGTGAAACGATTGCGTCGCCGCGAAACAGCGCCCGGCGGCAAAACCGCCGGGCGCTGCTCAACAAGCGTTGAATCTTTACTATCCATTAACTTCCGGCAAGGGCAGTATTTGCTTCCTGCGTCGCGGTGGCAAGACCGGCCGCGACGGAGACGCTGCCGGCCAATATCTGACCAATCGCGTTTGACCAAGCCGAGTCCAACGCACTGTATCCAGGACTGTTGGCACGAATCTTTGAGGTCAGGAGCTGTTTGGCGAACACCTTATAGGACGGCGTTGCCTTAACTTCTGCAGCCGAGTTGGTCTTGAATGACGTCATGTCACCTTGCTTAGCCATTGCGAGTTGCGCGTAGGGCGACGAGAGGAATTCTGCAAACTTCTCCGCGTCCGCCACGTGCTTACCACTCTTCGCAATAACGGTGTCCTCGCCGCCAACTGTGGAGTGCGATCCGCCGATACCGCTTGGAAAGGGAGCAATACCGTAACTTGGCACTGGGCTCAACGCCGAGTACGTGTTAATGGCCCACGGCCCGTCAATGTACATTGCGTACGTGCCCTTCGGAAAGCCCGCCTCGCCAGAAACGGCGCTCGCGCCTCCCTGGAAGTCGCTGCCAATGTAGCCAGCCTTCAACGCGGTAAGCAACGCGCTGACCGCCGTTCGAGTGGCTGCGCTATCCATGAAGCCTGAAGCGGTCGAGTACTTGGCATTCGTGAACGAGCCACCCATGCTCCAAACATAGGGTGCCATGTTCCAAATATCCGTACCGTCTACGCCTAAGCCGTACTGCTGCTTGGACGGGACCGTCAGTGTCTGGGCGTCAGCGAGCATTTGGGTGATGGTCGTTGGAGGGCTCGTTATACCGGCTGCGGCAAAGTCAGTCTTGTTCCAGAACAGCGCCTGGGTGTTGGTGTCGTCCGGAAAAGCGTAGAACTTGCCGTTCACTTCCGTCGTCAACAACGGTCCGGGCAGAGCATCTTTCTTGACCGAAGCGAAGGCCTTAAGACCTCCAACGTTGACAATAACGCCCGCTTTTGCAAGTTGCGCTACCCAGGCAATGTCGGATCGCATGACGTCAGGTGGGTTACCAGCAGCTGAAGTCGCGATGAACTTGTTCAGCAGATCCGAGTACGGATAGATGGTGGACACTACCTTGATGCCAGGATTCTCCTTCTCAAACTTTGGAATGAGGACCTTGGCAATCGTAGATGCTTCTTTATCGGCAGTGTTGTACGTGCTCCAGTACTGAAGCGTCACTGTCTTCGGCTTAGAAGTCGCCGACGCCGCGCCAATATTTGCGATGCCAAACAACGTGCCGCCAAATACGAGCGTCGCGAATGCGACAAACAGCCGTGTCGACGTCCCTGTCCTTCCTCTAATGAAATTATTGATACTCATGATTAGTATTCACTTTCTATTTACATTTGGGCCGAGCGGCCCGATTTCTGGTTGTTTTTTCAATTCCCTAACGGGCCAAGGGCCCTCGCCTTCCTCCCCTTCCCCCTTAGATCAATCGCCAAAGAAAACTGTGAACTGTTCCAAGCCGCGCACCACGGTGGCGACAATCATTTCGCGCGTACTCACCCCGTCCGCCTTGAGTTCTCGCGGCTCTCATCGTCGCCACTCATTGACGTGACCGCACCCACGCGGTTCGAGGTGTCGTATTCCTTGAGCGCGATGGATAAGACAACGAACATCGCGTGCGACCACGTGAGGTCCCTGGCGGGCGGGCCCCACCTGTCGACCCACTCTTGGTAATGTTTGGGATCACGCCGGTCTCCACCGAACTGTTCGCCCAGGAAGCCCTCGTCATCGAATAGTGCTGCGACGGAATCCCGGCAGCGTGTGGCGCCCTCGACGTCGTCAACGGACAAGTGGTGCCAACCGAGCGACGCGGTCAGGACCGGCCATGCCCCGCTCCCGAAGTAGACGTCCGTGGGGTATCGACGGATCCCCTCATCAAGCGAGAGCTGATCTTCGATCAGCGTGACGGTCTTCGAAAAGCTCTCATCGGTGGAATTGATAACACCGAACGGTGAGCTCAGCCAGAGTGAGCTCGCGTCGACGTCGTCATCCGTGCTCGACTTCACGTAATACCCAATCCGAGCCGCGCTTACCGATAACTGGGCCCGAACGGTCTCGGCACAGTCAAGAAACTCGACCTCATCTAGCAGGTGTCCGGCAGCCTGGAGGCCGCCGTAGACGCACGCCAGGGTTGACGTGTGGATCGCGTCACCGTTCTCCTCCCACACGTCGTAACAGGGGCTAAGCGCGAACGTCGCTAGGTAACGGGCCACTCGCCGAACCGAGGCGAGCAGATTCTTAGGAACGGTGGCCTCTCCGATGGCATCGAGATGTTGGCCCAGCGACCACAGCCAGGTGCCGTAGCCATCGATCTGAAAGTTTGGCCAGTCGTCCACCACCGTCGATCCGTCAATTGCGAATCGAGCCGGTGGCATGTGCATCGGGTCTAGAACTTCGCCTCGCAGTCGCGCCTCAATGACGCGGTCAATGATGTCCGCGATGCCTTCTACCGCTTCGTTGACCCACGAGTGATATCGACCCGACGCCTCTTGCTCACCGGCTCGATCAAGGGCGTAGGCACTGAATGACGCGTCGCGCAACCAACAAAAGTGATATTGAGCGAAATCTGGCGAGGCGACAATTGCTCCATTGCTCGCCTGATTTCGAAGAATGGCCCCGACACTTCTTCGAATCATGAACGCATCGTTCTCGTAGGTCACTCAGTTCCCGCTGACAAAGGCGACTTCACTCGAACCAGTGGTCGCGGTGGAGTTGGTGCGATGCCAAATGGCCGTACTGTTGTCGTCGGCTCCGGGGAGGTTGAACGATTCGCGAAGTACCAACGTCGCGGCGCCCACGGCCCACGCTTCGTCGCCCCAACCTTGAACCTTGATCTCAACCTCGCGACCTAAGTCGGCAAAGGTCTGATCATGCACGGCGTTCACGATGGGATCGAGAAAAGTTGGACCGAGGGCGGTGCCTTCACCGCAGATGATGAGCAGTTCGGGGTTCAAGAGAGTGACCACGTTGGCGACCGCCAACCCGAGCTTGCGCCCTGCGCTGTCGATCACTTCCAACGCTGCGCTATCACCCATATCGACGAGAAGCTGGAGCTCATCTCGAGAGACGTCATGACCCTTGCGCTCGCTGATGCGCCGGCGAATTGCGCCTTCGCCTACCATCGCCTCGAGGCATCCGAACCGTCCGCATTCGCACTTGGGGCCGCCAGGCTCCACGATCATGTGGCCAAACTCACCGCTTGCCCCATGGGCGCCCCGGTACAGCGACCGATTGACAACTATTGCCAAACCAATACCTCGACCCACAGTCAAGGTGACGAAGTCGCTAGCGGTGAACGCGTCGCCGGCCCACTTTTCGGCGACGGCTAGGGCGTTTACGTCGTTCTCGACCCACACTGGCAATCCGAGACGATCACGAAGCGGTCCGGCGAGCTCCACGTCGTTCCATTGCAGAAGGTGGGAGAAGCGGCACACCCCGTCGCTGGTCTCGATCACTCCTGACAGGCCGATCCCGAGACCTAGGACTTTTGACGGTGACACGGCTGCCGTGCGAAGGATTCGGCGCGTTTCCTGCTCGATGGCTGCAATGGCGGCGGCAGGATCACCAACCAGAGGAACGTAATGTTCGCAGCTGGCAACGACCTGGGCATCAAGATCGCAGACCACCGTGGTCAGTCCGTCGCCTCGAAGCTTGATGCCGACCACGTAGCCCGCTTTGGGGTCGACGCTCAGTAAGACCGGCGGACGACCGCCACTCGAAGGCGCAGTGGTCGTCTCAACAACGATGCCGCGCTTTAGTAAGTGATCAACTATCGCCGACACGGTAGGGGCGCTCAATTGACTCTGGCGTGCCAGTTCCGCGCGCGAGATAGCGCCGGCTCGGCGGACGAGTTCAATAAGCAAGCTGACGTTCAAATCACGCAATAATGAACGGGACGCCCGAGGAGTGTTGGGACGTCCAGCGGGCTCCCGTTCATCTTTCGTCTCCGGAGTCACAGTTGAAGAAGGCTCCGAATGGGTAAAATCGTCGGACTGCTTATGAGCCATTTCCCTCCGTTGACGAATCCTTAAGTTAAGTAAAACTTACTTAATTAAGTAAACATACTAAGTATGCCAAGGGTATAAAGCAATATCAGGGCCAAAGATTTTCTCAAAAGAAGAAGCAAGCGAAGTACCTGGTAGCGGTACCTATCGTCCAATTTTGACACGTTTGGGTAAGGAAAGCTTCGGACGATTTTCGCCACGAGGCCCCCAATTGAGCCAGCTTCGGCAAGTTCAATGGCGCTAGTGACCGAACTTGAGTTCCGGCATTTTGCTCGGTAGCCCCAAGGAGTCCTTGTCTCCCAAACACGTTCGACGTCACGTCCCTGACGTGAACCCTCACTTGGCGAAGACTGACCCAATCCAAATGGTTGGCACAGTTGAGGAATGGCAACGAGATCGTGATTTATGCCGACCTAATAAATTCCCTGTAATGATTCGCCTGTCCGGTGACGTATAGGAGGTAATGGAACATTCTCGTCGATCGGTCAACGATGACGTCCTTGATCGCTTCGAGGATCTCTTTCGCGAGAACTATCAACGACTGTTCCAATACGTCGCTCGTCGAGTGCCGAACGCGCAAGTTGACGACGTGGTGGCGGCCAGCTTCATGGTCGCCTGGCGAAAATTTGAGCAAACGACGAACCCAACGCTGCCCTGGTTGCTTCGAATCGCGAGCTACGAAATCTCCAACCATCGACGCTCCCTGCGCAAGTGGAACAATGTCGTCTCCTTCGAATTGGTGGGGGAACATTTGTCGGTGCCCACGAATAACGCCGTAGACGACGAAGAGGTAATCGCCGCACTTGGTCGACTCTCCGACGCGGATCAGGAAATCCTTCGGCTGATCCATTGGGACTCGCTCACACGCGCCGAGACCGCTGAGGTTCTCCGCCTGACCCCCAACGCCACCAACGTCCGCTATCACCGCGCGCTGCGACGACTCCACAATCAGATGCCGCCAAAGCAAAGTCGAAGCCGTACTGAAGACACGTATCCCACCCTCAACTCAATCCCCGTCAAAGGAGCAATGCCGTGAACGTCGATACAACCATTGAAGAGCTCGAAGCCGCGAAACCCGTGGAACCGCCGAGCGAGTCCCATATTGACGTCGCCTGGCTATCTATACGAGCAACCCTCACAGCTCCCGTGCGTCGTCGCGTCCCACGGCGCGCTCGAAGGGTGGTCGCAGCGGGCATTCTCGCCGCAGCGCTAGTGGGAGTCATTGTGTTTCAGGCGTTGCCGAGTCCGGAGACGGCGCCTACGGCCGCGTCGGCGACGCCCTTTTTAAGGCAAGCCGCACGCGCGATCCTGACGGCGCCCACCTTTCGTGAGCAGAGCGCTGTCGTACCTCAAGCGAACCAGTACGTGTACTCAGAAACTGAAGACCCCAGTGGCACGCTGGTACAGACGTGGCTTTCGGTCGACGGAAACCTTCCAGAGGTTGGACGCTGGACGTCGGGGATTAAAGGCGAGGTGCCCGCTTCCGGAGCGACTTCCAATGCAGCGTGCACGGTTGCTCAAGCTGAATCGTCAGGATGCATTCCAGAAGTTGGCTACCTTCCCGGTTTGCCAACCGACCCCACTGCACTGCTGTCGTACCTCAATCAAATCAGTCTGGTTGACACCGTGCCGTCCGATAACACCACGCCAGGTCAGTTGAATAACGACCTGGCAAAGGCCGTCATGTACCTGATGCAGACCTGTTATCTGCTGCCGGCGCAGCAATCGGCACTGTTCACGCTCATGGCGCAGACCCCTGGCTTCACGATCGTTCCCCAGATGACCGACGTGATCGGACGTGTTGGTGTAGGGGTTGAGTGGAGTTTCACGGGTGATTGGGGAGCGCTTATTTTTAATCCGACAACCTACGCGCTGCTTGGTGAACGCACTTGGCCGGGACCGCCCGTCCTCAGCGCGCCCTACGACGGCGACGCCCTTCTCGGGGTCAGCATCGTCAACTCGATCCCTCCAGGTCAGACGACTACGTCATGGCCTAACCCCACGTGACAAGCCCCTTGACGGCATCAAACCTGCGGCGTGGCGTCCTTGTCTCNNGCTCTTAGACCGGTGGGAGGATGAAGGCCCGAGTTGGTTTTACCAATGTCCTCAAGTCCTTTCCCGCCGGATTACGTCTGAGGGTGGTCAGTTTGACGTGCCCACCAGGGCTCCGGCCATTTCTTAACACCGACGACACGACAAAACCGTCGTGATCAAGGCACGTCGTCTGACGCATGCCTCCGTTCAGTTCTNNATTCGAAAGCCACGTTGAACTAAACGATTCAACACTCTGCAAAATGTTCGCCGGTACGAGTCCCACACCTTCTTCAGCGAAACCGTTGGATTGGATGAACGGGCTCGGGTGCGAACATTGAAGATCCTTGTATCCAGTCGACGAAGGCTCATTGACGCAGGCGCTTACATTCGTGCCGTTCTGAATCCATTGGACGATTCGTCCGTCAGTTCCTCGATATACGTACGCGCTACGCAGGGTGCTCGAGTATCCGTCGACATTTGGGATGGCCTTTGTTCCCGGCGCACTCGGAATATTCGCCACGACGATCGAACCGGACGAAAAGAAGTCGTAATCCTTGACCTGGTAGGTAGCCACGTACGCCTTGTCAGCACCGCCTCGCATCAGTTTGATGAAATTGGCCACCGAGGTCGCCTTCGTCGCTGGGGTAGTTACGCGTCCGATCGCAATGAGAGTTGCCGCGATGATGACGAACACAGCTAGGACGACTAAACCGAGATGCAAGCGACGCCGACGCGCCTTTTGCCGAGCCTCTTTGATGAGTAGTTCGGCGGGGTCTGAACTTTCGGGTGCCACGTCGTGCTCGGTAGGGGCAATTATCATCGGGACTCCTTGCTCCGTACGATGCGTCTTTATTTAGCTGAGCCGGTAGAGCCGGGAACGAAGGGATGAACTTCCGGTTGGAAGCAGTACAAGTCCGGAAAACGGGGGTGGAACGTGTAAGTCCCGCCAGTGACGTGAGGGAGCGAAACGACGTACGAGGTGAAACCTGGACACGTCGGGTGCGATCCACTACCGTTAGCATCAGCTTCCTCCATTGACGACGCAACTTCACGGCGAGCGCGCAACGTTACGATAGGCAGTTTGGCTTTACTCGACGGGTTTGTACCGAGACCTCCGATATATCCATTTAGCGTGTCCTTGAAAATCCTCTGAACGCCTGAAGCGAAAATCCCAGTGAATTTGGGATAGCCCGTGAGCGAACACGCCTTGCCACTCGCGTTGGTGACTTGAATAAGACTGGCTCCGTGTCCGAGACCAGCGCCATCACCGACGATTGCCACGCGAAGTTGCGATCGCAGACACGTCGGCGATGCCGAGGTAACTGTCTTGGCGAGGTCCCCAGTTGTGGCTTTCTTGGGGCCTGTACGTCCACCTCCAACGACGACCAGTAATACAACAACTACAAGCAAAGCCGCGAGCAGGACTACGCCTATCGTCAAACGACGCCGACGTGCCTTCTGCCGAGCCTCTTTTATCAGCAGTTCTGCAGCGTCGGGATTCTCGAGGGGAGCATCACTATGCGTTGGTGCGATAATCATCGATTTGTGCTCTCACCTTTAGCGTTGGATGGTACCATGTCAGATAGTACCATGCGCACTCGCGAAGTCAACAAGAACGAAGCCGTTGCCCTCTACGAGCAGGTGGCCGCCGAGATTCGTCGGGCGATCGCCGACGGCGAGTCGTCGCCAGGTGAACGTTTGCCTCCGGCCATCGACCTGGCTTCGGTTCTGGGGGTCAATAAGAACACCTTGATTCGGGCTCTGCACATCTTGCGAGACGAGGGCCTAGTTGATTTCACGAGGGGTCGCGGAGTGAGGGTCGTGGGATCGCCGCAGCGCAGCGCCGTGGTGGTTCGTGTCAATGAGCTCTTGGAGTACGCGAGACAGCAGGGTTATCGCCGCGACGAGGTCGTTGCGATCATCCAATCTCAGCACTGAGTTGGGCGCTTATTGGCGTGTAACAGGGGTCACTCGTGGCCACTGGTGGCTAGTCGCGGTCACTCCAAAGTCCTTGAAATTACTGGGCTTTCGTCGAATTTCCTTTTGACCTGAACCCCGATGGCCGT
>PKXH01000104.1 GCA_003133405.1 Acidimicrobiaceae bacterium
TGGCCTTCCTCTTTGCGGTCTTCCGCTCTCGACCGTCGCCCTTTTATCTCATGGACGAGGTGGAAGCCGCCTTGGACGACGTTAACTTGCAGCGGTTCCTCGGCCTCGTCGATGAGTTCCGGGTGGAGGCGCAACTGCTCATCGTCACGCACCAAAAGCGCACGATGGAAGCCGCCGACGTCCTCTACGGCGTCACCATGGTTCCGGGCGCCTCGTCCAAAGTCGTCAGCCAACGTGTGAAGCGCACCTTAGAAGTCGAAACGGCGTGATCGTCCTTCTCAGCATTCTCGCGGTCGTCGTCGTACTGGTCGTGGTCATTTTCCTCGTCGGACGGCGTCGCGCCGGGCGGACGCCGCGCGCGATGGCGCCGCGCGCGGCGATGCCCGATCTCCTCGTGGGCGACACCACGGCGATCCCGTCGCTCGTCGACGACGTGACGTTGAGCCAACGACTGAGTTCTTCGAGGGGCGTCTTTGATCGAGTGCGATCGCTCTCGGGCACCGGCAATCTCACGAGCGACCAACTCGACGTCGTCGAAGAGGTCCTTCTTCGCAGTGACGTGGGCGTGGCGACGACGGCGTCGGTGTTGGCGGAGCTCACGGCCAACGGCGCGCCCCAGGGCGTGGCCCTCGCGCTGCGCGCGATTCTCTTGGACGGTCTGCGCACCGACCGCTCGATCACGACGTCGGCCGACGCCGGACGGGTGCCGGTGTGGCTGTTCGTGGGCGTGAACGGCGTGGGCAAGACCACCACCATCGGCAAACTCGCCCAGCGTCACCACGACCAGGGCCGCTCGGTGATGCTCGCCGCGGGCGACACCTTTCGCGCGGCCGCGGCCGATCAACTCGAGCAGTGGGCGGCGCGCACTGGCGCGGAGATCGTGCGTGCGAACGAAGGAGCCGACCCGGGGTCGGTGGTGCACGATGCGATAGGCCGGGCCAGTGCGCGCGGGCTCGATATCGTCCTGGCCGATACCGCGGGTCGGCGCGCGAATAGCTCGAACCTGCTCGACGAACTCGCCAAGGTCCGACGCGTGGCCGACCGGGCGCCGGGTCAAGTCGTCGAAACACTCTTGGTCCTGGACGCCACGACCGGTCAGAACGCGCTCAGTCAGGCGCGCGAGTTCTTGGCGGCATCGGGGGTGACGGGCATCGTATTGACGAAACTTGACGGCACTGCGCGAGGGGGCATCGTCATCGCGATCGAACGCGATCTCGCCATTCCGGTCAAGTTCGTCGGCGTGGGCGAGGGCGTGGATGACCTCATTCTCTTTGAACCCGACGTCTTCGTGGACTCGTTACTCGGGGCGTAACGCTAGCCTGCTGGCATCATGTTTGACGCCCTCGGCGAACGCCTCGAACGACTCAGCGCCTCGTTGCGCACGCGCGGGCGCCTCAGCGAGGCCGACCTCGATGAAGCCCTCGGCGACGTGCGCGCCGCGCTGCTCGAAGCCGACGTCGAATTAGGCGTGGTGCGCGCGTTTCTCGACGCGGTACGCGAGCGCCTGAGTGGCGAAGTGCTGACCGAGAGCCTCTCGCCGGGCCAACAGGTCATCAAAGCGGTGCACGAACAGCTCGTCGAGGTCCTCGGCGCGACGCCCCTCAAGATCAACTACGCCGCCAAGCCGCCTACGGTCGTGCTGCTGGCCGGCCTCCAGGGGGCTGGCAAGACGACGGCCGCGGCGAAGCTGGCGGCCTGGTTCAAACAGCAAGGTCGCCAGCCCTACCTGATCGCCGCCGATCTCCAACGCCCTGCGGCGGTGGAGCAGTTGCGTTTACTGGCCCGACAGGTGGGCGTGGACGTCTACTCCGACGCCTCGACGCCCTTGGACGTGGCGCGCACGGGCCTCGCCGAGGCGACGCGACTGGGTCGCGACGTCGTCATCATTGACACGGCCGGACGTCTGGCGGTCGACCAAGCGCTGATGGACGAGGTGCGTTCGATCGCCGAGGTCACGGCGCCCGACTACACCTTCTTGGTGATCGACGCCGTCACCGGTCAAGACGCCGTGCACACCGCGAGAAGCTTCCACGACGTGCTCGAACTCTCGGGACTGATCGTGACCAAACTCGACTACGACGCGCGCGGGGGCGCGGTGCTCTCGGCTCGAGGCGTGGTCGGTCGTCCGGTCGTCTTCGCCTCGACCGGCGAGCGGATCGCCGACTTCGACCTGTTCTACCCCGAGCGGATGGCGTCACGCATCCTCGGCATGGGTGACGTGCTCACGTTGATCGAGCAGGCCGAGCGCACGATGGACCCCGACGTCGTCGCCGAGTCCGCCGGACGAATGATGAGCGGTACGTTCACCCTGGACGATTTCCTGGCTCAGCTCGGTCAAGTGCGCAAAATGGGATCGCTCGGCGGGTTGATGAAATTGATGCCCGGGGTCACCAAAGAGATGCGCAACGCCGCGAGCAACGTCGACGACGGCGAGCTCGATCGGGTCGAAGCCATCGTGCGGTCCATGACGCCCCGGGAACGCCGTACGCCGAACATCATCGACGGTTCGAGACGCACGCGCATCGCCAAGGGGTCGGCCACGAGCGTCAGTGCAGTGAACCACCTGCTCAAGCAGTTCGGCGAAATGCGAAAGATGATGCGCCAAATGGGTGGTGGCTCGACGCCGTCGCTCCCCGGTGGACTCGGGCGCATGGCGGGCGTGGCACGCGGTCCCTCGGGCGAAGCGCTGCCGAAGGGTTTTGAAGCGCTCGGTGCGGGGATGGCGAGCGCTGCGTCGGTGTCGCGCGGCGGTGGCGGAAAGAACAAGAAGAAGAAAGGCGGCAGGGTCACCCCTCCCAAACAACGCTAAACTTGGACGCTCGGGTATCTCACCCTGTTCCGACTCGGAACAATCATGTTCGAAGGGAATTGCGTCGTGGCAGTAAAACTACGTTTGGTGCGCATGGGTAAGAAGAAGCAGCCCACCTATCGCGTCGTGGCCGCCGAGAGTCGCCGGGCCCGCTCCGGGGCCTTTCTCGAGATCGTGGGCACCTACCAACCTCGAGGCATCTCAACGGCCGAGCCCGAAATGGTGTTGAAGATCGACAACGAGATGGTGCTGCACTGGCTGAGCGAGGGCGCCCAGCCCACCGAACGCGTGGCCAAGTTGTTAAAGATCAGCGGCGCGCTTGAGGCATTCGAGGCATCCAAGACACCCAAGGCACCCGAGGCATCTGAGGCATCAGAGGCATTCGAGGTCGCTCCGTGAGCGACGTTTCTGATGAGTACGTCGTCGGGGACGTCAACACGATTGACGACGGCTCCGAGGATGATTATGACGATGGCGGCGACGTCGGTAACGACGTCGGTAACGACGTAAGTAGCGACGCCGGCGGCGCCGAAAGGGCCGCCGCGGCGATCGCGGCGCTGGAGTTCATCGCGAAGTCGCTCGCCGAAGACCCCGAGGCCGTCTCGGTAGAAGTGAGTGAACGTCAGGGCAAGGTCATCTTGTCGCTGAGCGTGGGTCCGAGCGACATGGGCCGCGTGATTGGCCGGCGTGGGCGCACCGCGCAAGCAATTCGTGCGCTGGTGGGCGCCGCGGGAGCGCGCGACGGCGTCATCACCTCGGTCGACATCGTCGACTAGCCGTGACCGACGAGCGTCCCACGCTCGAGGTTGGGCGCATCGTCAAGGCCCACGGCCTTCGCGGTCAGGTGCAGGTGGATCTCTGGAGTGATCGCGTCGAACGTCTCGTGCCCGGCGTGACCCTTGACAGCGAACGCGGGCCGTTGGTTGTTATCGACGCAGCGGCGCACCAGGCTCGCTTCATCGTAAGTTTCGATCGGATCGGTTCTCGCGAAGAGGCCGACAGGTGGCGCGGCGTCGTGCTGTCGGCGCCACGGCTCAACGATGAGAGTGTCATCTGGATCGATCAGCTCTACGGCGCCGAAGTGGTCGACGCGCAGGGCGTCCGGCGCGGCGTCGTCGTCGAGGTTGAGGCGAATCCCGCGAGCGATCTCATGGTGCTCGACTCTGGCGCGCTCGTTCCCTTGACCTTCGTGGTCACCCTCGAAGCCAATACGAGAGTGCAGATCGAAGCACCCGAGGGGCTCTTCGAATGACGTTGCGCGTGGACGTGTTGACCCTCTTTCCCGAGGCAGTGGCCAGTTACGCGACCACGTCGGTGCTCGGTCGAGCGGCGCAGCGAGGGGTGTGGGCGCTGCACCTTCACGACTTTCGCGACGCCACCTTCGACGTTCATCGCAGTGTCGACGACACGCCCTTTGGCGGGGGCGCCGGCATGGTGCTGCGCGCCGAGCCCATACTGGCGAGCGTGGAGTCGAGCCCGGGGTTGGCGAGGCCGGTGATCGCCCTCACCCCCTCGGGTCGGGTGTTCAATCACGCTCTGGCCCGCGAACTCAGCGAACTCCCAGGATTTACGTTGCTCTGTGGTCGATACGAAGGATTCGACCAGCGCGTGCTCGATCTGGTCGCCGACGACGAGATCTCCCTGGGCGACTTCGTCCTCTCGGGGGGCGAGTTGGCCGCACTGTGCGTCATTGAATCGGTCGTGCGCCTATTGCCCGGGGCCCTCGGCAACGACGAGTCCAGCGTGCAGGAGTCCTTCGGCGAGGGACTCCTCGAGTACCCCCAGTACACCAAGCCCGCCGACGTGCGGGGACGACGTGTGCCCGAGGTCCTGCTCTCGGGCGATCACGGGCGGATCGATCGTTGGCGCCGCGCGCAAGCGCTGCGGCGAACCTTGACACGCCGACCGGATCTGATGGAGCGTCGCGGGGGACTGAACGACGAAGAGACGAAGATACTGGCCGAATTCCCGCCGTTGGATGGCGAGGAGCGAAGCGGCTAAACTTCGTAAGCCTGTGATCCGAAAGGGACCGCTCTCATGAACCCGACCGACCTCGTCGACCGCGACTCGCTTCGCGACGACATACCCGCTTTTCGCCCTGGCGACACCCTCAAGGTGCACGTGCGGGTCGTGGAAGGCACCCGTCAGCGCGTGCAGGTCTTCCAGGGCATCGTCATTCGCCGTCAGGGCTCGGGCCTGCAAGAGACCTTCACCGTTCGCAAGATCAGTTTCGGCGTCGGCGTCGAGCGCACGTTTCCGGTGCACACCCCCACCATCGCCAAGATTGAGGTCGAGTCACACGGCGACGTTCGTCGCGCCAAGCTCTACTACCTGCGTGATCTGCGCGGTAAGGCCGCCAAGATCAAGGAACTGCGTCAAGCCGAGCGCGCGTAGTCGCCGGTGAGTGAGGAAGAGCTCGACGAATACGAGTCGACCCTCGAACTCGCGCTGGTCCAGGAGTACAAGGCGGTCGTGGGCATGTTCGCCTTCGCCGTCGAGACCGACCGGCGTTTCTATCTCGCCAATGACGTGGCCGTGGACGTTCGATCGAACACGGCGCCGACCCTGCTCGAAGTGACGCTGCACGACGCCTGGGTCTGGGACATGTACCGGTCCGCCCGCTTCGTGCCCTCGGTGCGCATCCTCACCTTTCGTGACGTCAACATTGAGCGACTGCCCAAGGAAGACCTCCAGCCCTGACCATGGAGCTAGTTCGCCTCGTCGCGGCACTGNNCGATTGACGAACCCCTTTGGTGTCTGGTTAGTGGTCGGCGAACTCTACCCGGCCCAACTGGCCGCCCGCGACGTGGCGACCCTCGCCGCGCTCGTCCCCCTGCGTCACGTCGTGATCGAGGCGAGTTCGTTGTCGAGCGAGCACGCCGACGTGGTGCGAGCCCTGCTCACCAACGATGAGGTCAACTTCGCCAACACCGTGGTGTCGCTCGTGGGGGCCTACAACCGACCAGCGCCGCCGTCGCCCCTCACCGTGTGGAGTTACGACGGGACGCGTCTCGTCAGTGGCGAGCTCGTTCTTTCGCCCGGTCGCGTCGAGGCGAGCGACGCCGGTGAGTTGACTTACTTCGAGTGAGCTACGCCGGCTGGGTGGAGATGCGGTCGGGGCGAATCTTCACGGTCACGCGAATCTCACCTTCGCGGCGCATGGGATAGGAGTCGACGCCCATGTACTTCTTCGCGAAGCGGTCGATCACCTCGTCGGCGCCATCGGTGGTAAAGCCCACGACCGTGCCGCGTACGGCGATACAGATGTAGGGGTCGTCGGGGTCGGTCAGGGAGACCGCGACGCGCGAGTCGGCGGCGAGGTTGCGCGCCTTGGCGCGACCGAGCGCGGTGTTGATGACGATGTCCTCGCCGTCGAGTTCGACCCATACCGGCGTGACGTTCGGCGCGCCATCCGCGTCGAGGCTCGCGACGTGGGCCAGCACGTTCTTAGCGAAGATGGCCCTCGAAGCAGGGCTGAAGGTATCGGTCACGGCACTCCTGACGTTTCATCGAGTTAAGACCACTAGTTTTACAGTAATGAACGTTGGTGCGCACGTCCGCGGTGGCGGCAAGCTCATTCCCTCCCTCGAGGCCGGAGTGGCGATCGGGGCCACCTCGATCCAGATCTTCACCCAGAGTCCCCGAATGTGGAAGCCCTCGCAGTACGCGCCTGAGATTTTGGCCGCTTACCGCGAGGCCCAAGCCGCGCATCCGACGATTACCGACACCTTTTGTCACGCGACGTATCTGATCAACCTGGCCTCGGCCAACCTCGAACTCTACGAAAAGTCCGTCGAGTGTCTCACCCACAACCTCTCGGTGGCTCGAGGCATGGGATCCTCGGGACTGGTCTTGCACGTCGGCTCACATATGGGGGCCGGCTTCGACGAGGTCGTTCGACAGATCGCCGACGCGTTCGAGCGCGCCCTGGCGGGGGCCGAACCTGCGCCCAAGGGGGTCCCCGACTGTCCGATTCTCATTGAGAACGCCGCGGGCAGTGGCGGCACCGTTGGTCGCTCGCTCGAAGAGATCGAATTTCTCATCGACGCCTGCAACGGTGACGATCGACTGGGGCTGTGCATCGACACCCAACATCTTTGGGCGAGCGGCGTTGATTATTCGACGGTAGCGGGCACCGAGCGACTCATCAAAGACATTGACAAGACCGTGGGTATGGAGCGCCTTCGCTGTTTTCACTTCAACGACTCGAAGATCGAGCTCGGCGGGAACCGAGATCGACACGCCAATATCGGCGAGGGGACCATTGGCGTGAAGGGACTGGCGCCGCTGGTGGGACATCCCAAGATCCGCAACCTCCCCTTGATACTCGAGGTCCCCGGTTCGGGAGAGGGACCGCGGGCCGAGGACGTCGTGGCCGCGAGAAAGGTCGTCACGGCCGGCCTCAAGCTCTACGACGGGGCGAGAAAGAGCCCTCCGGCAATGAAGGCTGCCGTTGCCAAGAAAGCCGCGCTCACTAAGCCGGTCCCTCCCACGAAGAAGACGGCGCCAAAAAAGGCTTCGCCGAAGAAGACGACCACAAAGAAGAAGGTCGCGAAGAAGACGACCAAGAAATTGGTCAAGAAGACGACCAAGAAATCGACGAAGAAGTAGGCGATAGATGACGAACACGCGCGTGGAGTCCGACAGCATGGGCAACATTGAGGTGCCCGCTGAACACTATTGGGGCGCTCAGACCGAGCGCAGCCTTCACCACTTTGCGATAGGTCACGAGACGATGCCGCGCGCGGTGATCCAAGCTTTTGGCGTGTTGAAGTTTGCCTCGGCCAGAGTCAATCACTCGCTGGACAAGCTCGACGACGAACGAGCCTCACTCATCGATCGCGCAGCGCGTGAGATCATCGACGGCGAGTTAGCCGATGAATTCCCTCTTCGAATCTGGCAGACCGGTTCGGGTACTCAGACCAACATGAACGTCAATGAGGTGATCTCGAATCGCGCCATCGAACTCGCCGGCGGGGTCCTCGGCTCGAAGGATCCGGTGCACCCCAACGACCACGTCAACATGTCGCAGTCGTCGAACGATACGTTCCCCACCGCCATGCACATCGCCGCGGTGATGGAGATCACCGGGCGTCTCGCGCCCTCGGTCACTCGGCTGCGCGACGCCCTGGACGCGAAAGCCAAGGCGTTCGCCCACGTCACCAAGATCGGGCGAACGCACTTGATGGACGCCGTCCCGCTCACGCTGGGTCAAGAGCTCTCGGGCTACGTCGCCCAGCTCGACGCCGACCTCGATCGCCTGCAGTTGATTCTTCCCGGACTGTACGAACTCGCGGCCGGCGGGACCGCGGTGGGTACGGGCCTCAACACGCACCCGGAGTTTGGCAGGCGTGTCGCAGCCGAGATCGCGGAACTGACCGGCAAACCGTTCGTGACGGCGCCTAATTACTTTGCCGCCTTGGCCGCGCACGACGCACTGGTCTTCGCGCACGGGGCGATCAAGACGCTCGCGACGAGTCTGACCAAGATTGCTGACGACCTTCGTTGGCTCGGTTCGGGACCGCGAGCGGGATTGGGTGAACTTAAGTTGCCCGAGAACGAGCCCGGCAGTTCGATCATGCCCGGCAAGGTCAATCCCACGCAGTGCGAAGCCATGATCATGGTCTGTATCCAGGTCTTTGGCAACGACACCGCGGTCGCCATCGGCGGTTCGCGGGGCAACCTCGAGCTCAACGTCTGCAAGCCAGTGATCATTTACAACGTCTGCAACTCAATCGATCTCTTGAGCGAGGCGTGCGATCGCTTCCGCGAGTTCTGTGTCGAAGGCCTGGAGCCCGATTACGAGCAGATCCAAAATCACCTCAACAGCTCCTTGATGTTGGTGACGGCGCTCACCCCCATCATCGGCTATGACAAGGGCGCCCAGGTCGCCAAGAAGGCGCACAAGGAACACACCACGTTACGAGAAGCGGCACTCTCGCTGGGCTTTTTAAGCGCGGAAGAGTTCGACGCGGCGGTAGTGCCCGACGAGATGACGCACCCCTAGGCGCGTCGCGCGCGGTCTTCATTTGAAAACGGTATGACGTCACGTGATCGGTAACTTTCGCGCGGTTGGCGACAGAGAGTAAGTGAGGGTCGCTAATTCGTGGTGTCGTGTTGGCTATCCGTGCAGTTCTAAGAGCCCAACGCACTAAGACAGGTCGTGACATGAAAAAGCGAATGACGTGGTACTCACCGGTGGCCCTAGGCGCCCTCGTTGGCGGCCTACTGCTGTCGACCAGCGTGGTAGCGGGTGGGGTTTCCGCAACGTCAACGCCCACTTCCACCACGTCGGGGCGAACGGAACTCACTACCAATGCGGCTTCGAGCGTTACAGCGAGAGCTTTCGCCAACCAGTTGCTAAACCAGGCGCCCGTGCCGGCGGGGGCCGCCGTTACGAATCACCTTGTGGCGCCCTTGACCAACGCCGCAGGGGTGGTGGGACTTTCTGACTTGGTGGACGTTCATCGTAATTACCTATTGCAGCGTCCCGTCGACCTCGGGTCCTTCCTGCGAGACCATCACGCACCCGGCGCGAGCATTACCGGACCAGAGACTATGTCGGGCAGCGACGTGACCGCGGTGACGGGCTATCAACTCGCCCTTCCATTCGCCAACCGCCATCTGTCGTATGAACAACTCGACTACACGGTGGGTACCACGCCCCAGAGTGACAAGGAGTTGCGCGTTGACGCCGAAGTGGTATGGGTGCCCATAGAAAACGTGAAAATGCCCACGAGCAATCCCGTCATTTTGACGGCGTATGGTCACATGACCGCCGCGCAGGGATCGAGTGAACCCACGTCGGTGACCCTCACCAAGTCCGAGGCCGAGAAATTGCGTAGTGCCATCTCTTCGCTGTCCAATACCGCGGGTGGCATGTGCATGGAGGATGACACACTCTTTACGATCTCGACGTCTTTCACGGCGCGCGGCAGCACATCGCCCGTGAAGTGGCGCGCAGTCGCGGACGTCTGTCCGGGGGTGCTGAACGTCGTCAGTGGAACTCGTCACGTGTCGCTCGACGACCACTCGTGCGGCTTGCGTTCTCTGGTGTCAGAGTTCCTTCCTCCGGGCAAGGCCGCCGCCACTCGACTCTCACTGAAGGACTGCGTGAGCTAGGCGGCCCCGTCGCCGAGGTTGCTACGCCAGGGTTAGAAAGCCCGATGTGACACACAGGCCCATCGCACAGATGACAAGCAGTGTTGAGACGACGGAGATGACCACGACCCTGTTGCCGCGCCCGCGTCCGGTGGCGATCGGTCGGGGCATGTACCACTCCGGTAGCAAGTTCATTGAGTCCGTGGCGCCGTACCAGGGAACGGCGTCGGCGTCGAGCGGCGCCGTGGGATCCGCGGCCAGGGCCAGGGCCGTCAGTTCTTCGTCGCTCAGCGCCTCGGGCACGGGGGCCTCAGGCGAACCGATCGACCAAGACTGCTCCACGGTGACCTCCTGGCGCCGAGGTTACGTCGCCGCGACTACTACTCAACTTACTCTGGTGCATCATTTTTCGATCGTCGGTTAACTGACGGGAAGGTTCCACAGCGCCATCCAGCGCGAGAGATCCTTTTCGATGGGTAGGTCGGTGCCGAGAAAGGACTTCACCCGCAGTTCGAGTTCGTTGTCGCGTTGCGAAGGACCGGTCGGTGCGAAGGGGTAGAAGGTGCCCTGCTTCATGAGATAGACCATGCGCACCGATCCTTCACCCGGTGGGGTCTTGGCCACGAAGCCAAAGACCGCGCATAACAGGCGCGGTCCGAGTCCGTGTTCGACCATGGAGGTATCGGCGGCGTGAATCCGCGTGACCAGCGCCTCGAAGTCCGGGTCGGTGACGACGAGCCACTTAAAGCCGAGGTCGTCGGTCGTGAGGGTGACCTTGTTGTTGGTCTCGTCAAAGTCGAGCAGTTGCTTGATGTCCTCGTCGGTCGTCAACGTGCTCTCGCCGCTGCCGGACTTAAAGCAGAGCCCCGCCTGGCCCGAGCTGACCAGGTCCAGTTCGCTCTCGAGGGTGAGGGCCGCCGTGGGCAGTCCAAAGAGGTTGTCGAGGTTGGGCGCGACCTGTTTGGTTCGTCCAAAGAGGGTGTCGCGTAGACCCACTAGCCGTTGAGCTCCTTCTCGAGCTTGTTCAACGCATCGAGTCGCTTTTCCAGCGTCGGGTGCGAGGAGAAGAGATTCGCCGCCGTGCCCCCCGCGAGCGCCGGGGCGAAGAAGAAGGCGTTCATGCCTTCGGTCTTACGCAGGTCCGTGCGCGGGATCTTGCCCATATCGCCGGTCACGTGCACCAACGCACTGGCCAGCACGCTCGGCTTGCCGATGAGGATCGCGCCCGAACGGTCGGCCGCGAGTTCCCGATACCGCGAGAGCGCCATTGTCAAGAGAAAGGCGATCACGTAGATCACGATCGAGACCAGCATGGTGATCATCTCCAGGATCACGATGTTCTGTCCGCCGCGACCGCGACCGCCGCCGCCGAACATCGCGCCGAACATGGCGATGCGACTCACCAGTCCGGCCAGCATGCCGACACCCGAGGCGATGGTCATCACGGCCACGTCGCGGTGCGCCACGTGGCTGAGCTCGTGGGCCAGGACGGCTTCGAGCTCTTCGTCATTCAACCGGCTCATCAGACCGCGCGTCGCGCAGATGACGGCGTGATTGGGATTGCGCCCGGTGGCAAAGGCGTTGGGCATATCCATCTCCGACACCCCGACACGGGGCTTGGCCATATCGGCGAGCAGGCACAGCCGATCCACAATCTCGTGCAGCTTGGGCTCTTGCTGGGGTGTCACCTCGTGGGCGTGCATCGCGAACATCGCGATCTTGTCTGAGAAGTAGTACTGGGAGAAAATCAGGGCTGCCGCGATCACGATCACCAGCACCATCGACACGCCCAGGCTCAGCATGACCGAGACGATGATCGCGTAGAGCGCCACCATGGCGAGGCCCGTGATGAACATTCGAACGTTCAGGCCGTGATCGGCCTCAATCTTTGTTTTGGCCATGGTTAGTTGCCCTCAGGAGTGGCGCCACCGCCGGGTCCCGAAGGCAGCGCCGACACGGCGCCGCTGGACTTCAAGGCAGCCAGCTGGGCGTCGATATCTGAGGTCGACGAGGCCTTGTCGAGTTGGGCCTGGATGTCGTCGTTCGTGCTCGTCAAGTCGGTCAGCGCGCCCGAAGAGAGCAACTCGTCGAGCGCACCACTGCGCGCTTGCATCTCGGCGACCTTGTCCTGAGCGCGCTGCATGGCCGCCCCGGCGTCGCCCATCGAGGTCGAGATGCCACTGACGGCCTCGTTGACGTGCGCGGAGGCCTCGGCGGCGGTGTAGGTCGCCTTGATGGTCTCTTTCTTGGTGCGAAAGGCCTCCACCTGGGTCTGGAGCTTGGTGGCGGTGTCTTCGAGCTTGTTCTGCTGCTCTTGGATCGAGGCGTGCTGGGTCTCGAGGTCCTTTAACTGGTTGGCGATGGCCTCGCGGCGCGTGAGAGCTTCACGCGCCAGCGGCTCGTTGCCCTGGGCGAGGGCGGTCTTGGCCTGGTCGGCCAGTTTGTCGCCCTGGCTCTTTAGCTGTTCGGCCTGTATCTCCACGCGCTTGCGCGCGGTGGCCACGTCGGCGACGGCTCGCTTGACCTTGGTGAGGTTCTCGAGCTGTTGTTCGTACGAGAGGTCGAGGGTCTGGCGTGGATCCTCGGCCTTATTCAAGGCGTCGTTGGCTTTCGCCTGAAAGAGCGTTTGCACTCGCTTCATAATGCCCACGGGGGCCTCCTTTTGGTACGGGTCCAGACTAGAGCCCACGCGCGCTTTGCACGTCCGCGCCCATCAGGTAAATTCGCGCGGCGTCCTTAATTTCTTGGTAAATCTGTGTCCTGAGTTTGGGACTCCGCGGCCAGTTCTTGGCGGAACGACTCGAGATCGCTGGCGAGTGACTCGTTCGACGAACCGAGAATTCGTAGCGCCAAGAGTCCGGCGTTGGCCGCGCCATTGATCGCCACGGTGGCGACCGGTATGCCGCGAGGCATCTGGACAATGGAGAGCAACGAGTCCAACCCGTCGAGTCGCGCGAGCGCGACGGGCACACCAATCACTGGCAAGGTGGTCACGGCCGCGAGCACCCCGGGTAGGTGAGCGGCGCCCCCGGCGCCGGCGATAAGGACTTTCAGACCACGATCGCGCGCGGTTTTGCCGTACTCGAGCGTCGCGTCGGGCCGGCGGTGCGCTGACAGCACTCGAATCTCGTACTCGACGTTGAAGCGATTCAAGATCTTCGCCGCCTCGTTCATGACTTCGAGGTCCGACGAGGAGCCCATCACGATTCCCACCACTTCGCTCACGACGTCTCCCGGGTCCCTGTCCCGTACGCACGGGCACCGACCCATGTTCTCACATGTGCAAAGAATGTAGGTTGGGGGCGTTTGAGACGAACAAAACGCAATTGGTTCGAGAGGGGCGTCGATGATGCGGATAGCAATCGGACTGGACACGGACGGACCGATCGAGAAGACGATCGAGCGCGCGCGGCGACTGCGCGAGCGTGGCTTTACGAGTCTGTGGTCGTCGCAGATCTTTGGACCCGACACCTTGACGGTGCTCGCGGTGGTCGGTCGTGAGCTGCGCGACCTCGACCTGGGAACGGCGGTAGTGCCAATACAGCCTCGGCACCCTTCGATGCTGGCCGCCCAGGCCCGCACCGTGCAAGACGCCATCGGCGGACACCTCACGCTCGGGGTCGGTCTCTCGCACCAAGTCATCGTGGAGGGCATGTGGGGGATCTCCTTCGAGCGTCCGGGCACTTACATGCACGAGTATCTCAACGCGCTCGCGCCCATGTTGCGCGGCGAAAAGGTGAACGTGCAGGGTGAGCGCGTCAAAGCCGTCACCATTGGACCCATCGGACCCAAAGATGTCGCGGCGCCGAGCCTGCTGGTCGCGGCCCTTGGGCCGAAGATGCTCGAGATGGCCGGCGCCCTCGCCGACGGCACCCTCTTGTGGATGACCGGCCAAAAGACGATTGCCTCGCACATCGCCCCGACGATTCGCGCCGCGGCGGCCAGGGCCGGTCGAAAGGAACCGCGCGTGGTCTGCTCGCTCCCGATGGCGGTCACCTCGGACCCAGAAGGTGCGCGCGAGCGCCTTAACACTGAGTACGCGATCTACGCCACGTTGCCGAGCTACGCCGCGATGTTAAAGCGAGAAGGCGCGAGCGCGCCGGCTGACGCGAGCCTTATCGGTTCGAAAGAACAGGTCCTCGAGCAGTTGCACGAGCTCGCTCAGGCGGGCGTGACCGAATTCTCGGGTGCGCCCTCGGGCACGAGCGAAGAGCGTGAGGGCGCGATCGAGGCGTTGCTGACGTACCAGAGTCACCATTAGCCCTCCGCATCCAAGTCGATTCATCTGGCGCTACTAATGTGGCTTCAAACGAGGTGTAAGAAACTATGACGGTTGCCGCAGCCCTACTATCAATTGCGCTGTTTTTGGCGTTCGGTTCTTCCGGCGCCCAGAAGCTGGCCTATAACCCCGCGATGGCCAAAGTGTCCGATCGCCTGGGCTTTTCGAAGCGCAGCTATCAACAGATCGGCGCTATTGAAGTGGTCGCCGCGATCGGGATGTTGATCGGCCTCGCCGCCCGAGGTTCGTCCGTTCTCGCGATCGTGAATGAAGTCGCGGCCGGCGGTCTCTTCTTGATGATGGTTGTCGCGGTGACGCTGCACCTACGTAAGGGCGACGCCTTGAAGTACGTGGCGCCCGCACTGGCTCTGGGCATCTTTGTGCTGCTGGAGCTGATCTTTCGACTGGCCTAGCGCCTAAAACGGGACGGTGGTGTGCTTGAACTCATTGAGCGCACTTTGATGGGTCATCAGGTGGATCAGCGACTCGATCAGGGCGGTGGATTCACCGGGTTGATCGCTGGGCGGGGTCATGTAGCGAACGAACGTGGCGCCGGTTCCCACCACGAAGGTCGGAACGCCAAAGGCTTCGTAGTGATCGAACTCACGGAAACTCTCACCGATGACCTTGTGGGGTCGTCTTGAGGCAACGTCGGCGTGCACGTGTTCGAGGTCGACGCCGGTGGGCGCGAGAACCAGGTCGATCTGTTGCATCGTGACGAGGCGAATCGCCCGTTCGTGACGGGCGCGAAAGAGAACTTCGTGGACGTCGAGGAAGTGCTGGGGCTGTAGGTCGCGAACGGACGTACTCACCGCGAGGGCCAACAGTTCGCTGTCGCGATCGGCGTCGTCCCACACGTCGGGAGCGCCATCGGCCTTAGAGCCCTGGCTCATCGTCCACGGCACGAACGTGACCTCAAAGTCCGCGCCGGCGCGCAGGGCGGCGATGGTGTGCAGGTGGAGGTTCTTGGCGAAGGGGCAGCGATAGTCGAAGGAGAGTTGAAAGGCGAGCACCAGACCAGCCTAGGAACTAGCGCATGGGAACCGGCACACCTTGGCTGCGACAGAGGTCCTTGAAGGAACAGAATCGGCACGCGTTCACCGACGGCGTCGCCGGAAAGTCGCCGTCGTCGTAGTAGCGATTGATCTTCGTCCACGCTCCAGCCGCGGCGTTCGCGCGAGCCTTGACGACGACCTCGCTCACGTGGCGCTCGATGGATTGGCCGTGCGCGACGTACATCAATCGGATCTTCAATGGTCGTTCACCCAACTTGGCCTCGCATAACGCCGCGTAGAGTTCGGCGTTGGCAAAGGTGTGCGAGTCGTAGCTCCGATTCGGCAGCGCTCCGGTCTTGTAGTCCACGATGGTGAGTGAGCCGTCGTCCGCGCGATCGAGGCGATCGAGTATGCCAAAGAGGGGCGTTTCGTTCACGTCCACGCCCAGGCGCAACTCGACGCCTTCGCTCGTCACCGACGTCGGATCTTCCATGGCGAAGTAGCGCACGAGGATGGCCTCCGTCTCGGCCAGCAGTTTCGCGAGCATGCCTTCGTCAAGGCCGATGTCGGAGCGGACCTCGTCGGTCAATATCGCCGCAACTGCCGGCTCGACGTACTCACGGGCATGTTCTATGGTCCGCTCGGGACCTTCTAACCGATAGAGCTGCTCTAAGACGTAGTGGACGAACCGGCCCTTGGCGGTGGCGTACGACGCGGGTTGGGCGAGCCGCTCGATCGACGCGTGCTGGTAGCGACGCGGACACGTTTGAAAATCCGATAGCCGTGAGGGCGAGAGTGCTGCGGGCAGTGGTTGGTCAAACGCCATGGGGCCACGATAGGTCCACGATGTGACATCAAGTCCGGGCGCGCCGGGTCACAATGGAGTGGTGGCCACTGACTCTTCATCTACTCGTTTCGGTGAGATCGTGCGCACCAGCGCCTGGCACGGCGTTCGAGTCGGCGACCCGGTTGTCGTGAACGCGCCCAAGGAGCGCCGTCAACAGTGGACCTTCGTCGCGCACGTTGTGAACGAAGCCACCGGCGACGAGTGGGTGGAAGTACGCGGGGGTCGGCTGGGCGAATCGAAGGGCCGATCGTTTCTGCCGGAATTGATCTATCCGAGTAGTGCGCGCAAGGGAACGCGCGTCGTAGGGCTCTCGCTCGCTACGGCACCACAGTTGGCGCTCGATTGACGCGTTCGGCGTCGATCTCGTTGATGCGCTTGGACTTAAGAATGTAGAGACCCGGAATCACGCAAATCACACAAAACACTACGAAGTACATTCGTACTCCGATGTAGTTCGCAATCTCGCCAGCGATGACGAGACCAAGGGGACCAATGCCGAGCGAGACGAACCAGTCGACGGAGCTGGCTCGGCCCAGGAGTTCACGCGGGACCTCACTTTGCATCATCGACTCCCAGATGACGTTGCCAAATATCATCATCGGCGACGCGACGATGGGCAAGATGATGACTTCCCAGAAGTTGGTGGCGATGCCCATGACGAGGGCCGCCAGGGTGCCGATCGTCCAGTAGGTCCACATCATCCTGACCCGGCGCTTGGGCGTGGGCAGGTTCGCGGCGACCAACGCGCCAATGGCGCCGGCCACTCCCGAGGCCGCGACCGCAAAGCCCACGTAGTCCTTGGCGAGGTGCAGGTTGTGGCGCAAAAAATACGGAATTAACACGAACATCGGGACGAAGAGAAAGGCGTTGACCAGAGAGACCCCAAGCAGCGTCGTCCAAAGCCAACGAGTCTGGCGCACGTAGTGCACGCCCTCTTTGATGTCGTCCAGCATCGAGTTGTCTTCGTTTCTTATGGGCCTGGGCGTCGCCTTCATCAACAACAACGCCGCGGCGCTGACGACGAAGGTCGCGCAGTCAACGCCAATCGCCAAGCCCGTACTTAACGCGGCGAGTATTCCGCCGACGGCGGGGCCAATCATGTTTCCGACCAGATTGTTGGCCAAAGGTCGCACGGCGTTCATCGCCGGCAAGAGATCTACCGGCACGATCTCTGGCGTGAGGGCGGAGATCGCTGGATAGAAGACCGCGTCAAAACAACCAAAGAGAATGGCGAAGATGATGAGTTCCCAGAATCGCAACAGACCCGATGCGATCATGAACACGAGCGCGCCGGTCAACACGGCGCGGGCCACGTCGGAGATGATGAGAAGCACTCGGCGCGAGTATCGGTCGACAATCGCTCCGCCGATGAGCAAGAAGACGACCAGTGGGGTCATACGCGCCGCGGCGAACCACGCCAACTTGGTGACGCTGTGCGTGGTGTCCAAGACGAGCAGGGTTAGCGCGACGAGGGCGACGCCGTCACCAAAGTTCGAAATCGTTTGACCCGTGACCAGGAGTCTCGGCTCGCGATGTCTCGCTAACTGCCCGAGGGCGAGCTTCTTTTTCACCGTTCCACAGTAGGCCGGGCGTGTAGCGATTCACGACATTGCGAAATTGACCTAGTCCCCAAAAACTG
>PKXH01000087.1:0-146 GCA_003133405.1 Acidimicrobiaceae bacterium
CAACGAGATCGCCCTGACCATCTTGCTGGCGGTCCTCACCATCGTCTTCATCCCGGTCGTGGTGACCCTCGTGCCCTTCGGCAACTTCGCCGGGGCCTCCATCTCGGTCGTGATCCTGGTGTCGCTGCTGGTGTGCCTCATCCCTA
>PKXH01000087.1:276-30448 GCA_003133405.1 Acidimicrobiaceae bacterium
CCCGAGGGACGATCGATCGTGATCCTAGCCAAGGAGAAGTTCGGCATCCGCGAGCGCCAGCTCGACCCGGACCACGTCTTCGTGCCCTTTACCGCAACCACGCGCATGTCGGGGTTGGACATGGGCCAGCGCAAGATCCGCAAGGGCGCGGCCGACTCGGTGAAGCGCTGGGTCACCGAGTCGGGCGGCACGGTACCGGCCGACCTCGACCCCATCGTCGAGCGGGTCAGCCGCGCCGGGTCCACCCCGCTGGTCGTGGCCGACGGCTCGGTCATCCTCGGGGTGATCGAGCTCAAGGACGTGGTCAAGCAGGGGATGAGCGAGAAGTTTGAGGAGATGCGCAAGATGGGGATCCGCACGGTGATGATCACCGGCGACAACCCCCTGACCGCGGCCGCCATCGCCCAGGAGGCCGGCGTGGACGACTTCCTGGCCGAGGCGACCCCCGAGGCCAAGATGGCGCTCATCCGCCAGGAGCAGGAAGGCGGCAAATTAGTCGCCATGACCGGTGACGGCACCAACGACGCGCCGGCGCTGGCCCAGGCCGACGTGGGCGTGGCCATGAACACCGGCACGACCGCCGCCAAGGAGGCGGGCAACATGGTCGACCNNTGCTGATCACCCGCGGGGCGCTCACCACGTTCTCTATCGCTAACGACATCGCGAAGTACTTCGCGATCATCCCGGCGCTGTTCGTGGCCACCTACCCGCAGCTCAACACGCTCAACATCATGAAGTTGCACAGTCCCGAGTCAGCGGTGCTGTCGGCCGTCATCTTTAACGCCCTGGTCATCGTGGCCCTGATTCCACTCGCCTTGCGGGGTGTCAAGTTCCGGGCGAGCGGTTCGGCGGCGATCCTGCGGCGCAACGTGTGGATCTACGGGGTAGGCGGCGTCATCGTGCCCTTCATCTTCATCAAGCTCATCGACCTCGTGCTCGTCGCGCTGCACGCCTACTAAAGAGGGAACGCAGATGCTCCTCCACCTCCGCCGCTCACTGGTCATGGCAGTCATCTGCATGGCGTTCTTCGGTTTCGTCTACGCCTTCGCGGGCGTGGGAGTCTCCCAGGCGTTCTTCAAGCACCAGGCCGACGGCTCGCTGACCAAGAATGGCTCAACGCTGATCGGCCAAAACTGGTCCAGCTCCAAGTGGTTCCACGGGCGCCCCGACGACATGGGCCCCTACGCCTGCAACGAGAAGACCCACACCGGCGGCGGCGACAACCCGCTGGTAGCCAACGGCTGCTCCGGCGAGTCGGCCGCCACCCAGCTCGGGCCGCGCTCCAAGGTTCTGCTGGCCGACACCAAGCAGCTGATCGCCATGTGGCACGCTCTGGGCGTCATGCACCCGACGGTCGACCTCGTGACGACCTCGGCCAGCGGCTACGACCCGGACATCTCCCAGGCCGACGCCATGGTCCAGATCCCCATGGTCTCTAAGGCCACCGGGGTTTCTGCGGCCAAGCTGCGCGCGCTGATCAAGCAGCAGACCCACGGGGCGCAGTGGGGATTTCTTGGCAGCAGCTACATCGACGTCCTTCAGCTGAATGAGGCGCTCGCACGACTGGGCTAAGGTCGTGCCCCGTTGCGGGCGCGGGGCGAAGGTCGAAGTGAGTTCCGTGGGCGTGGGGGAATGATGATGCTGGTAGGTTCTCTTCGCAAATATCGCCAAGGCATCACTGTGGTGGCGGCGTTTGTGGTTCCCCTGGGCGTTGCGGCGATTCTCGTGCCGTTTCGTACTTCCTTTGCGACCACGGCGGCGGCCCTGGTACTCGTAGCATTCATCTTCGCGATCGCGGTCGCGGGCAATCGCTTCACCGGCATCGTGGCGAGCGTCTCGGCGGCGCTATGGCTCGACTTTTTCTTGATTCGTCCGTACGATCGATTCACCATCAGTCATCGCCCGGATATGGAGACGGCGATTAGCCTTTTGGTCGTCGGCGTCATGGTCACGGAGTTGGCTGCGAGAAGTCGCCATCACTCTCGCGCCTCAAGTGAAGAGTCCGACTTTGTCGCCAAGATTCGAGACCTCACTGAGCAAGCGGCCGGTGCCACACCGGTTTCAAAGGTGGTGGCGAGCGCCTCGTCGTCGCTCGTCGAACTGCTCTTTCTCCGCGGTTGCCGTTTCGAAACGGTGGCCCCGGAGCCTCCGCTCGCTCGAATTCAGTCCAACGGCGACGTGGTGCACGTCGGGCTCGACTGGCCCGTTGGAGAACTTGGAATACCCGGTCCGGAGGCAGAAATATTGACCGAATGGCGGGGTCTGGTGCTCGGTCGGTTCGTCCTAACGCCGACGCCGGGCCAGCCAGTCTCCGTCGAACGAAGGGTCGTGGCCGTGGCGTTGGCGAGCGTTGTCGCCGCGACGTTGAACGAACAGCGTCGGGTCCCGTAAATGAATTCGGGAGCGACGAGCAATTAACGGCTCGGACGGTCCACGGGAGCTCCATGAGCAAGAATTAGTCCCATGACCCGGGGACAACTGCGCGTGTATCTGGGTTCGGCCCCAGGCGTGGGCAAGACCTATCACATGTTGGACGAAGGTTGGCGTCGTCGCAATCGTGGCACCGACGTCGTGATTGGCTACGTTGAGACCCACCAACGACCGTCGACTGACGCGCTCATACGCGATCTCGAGGTGATTCCACGCGTGACTCGCGAGTACCGAGGCGCGTTCCTCGAAGAGATGGACCTCGAGGCGCTGCTGGCGCGTAAACCGCAGGTGGCGCTCGTCGACGAACTTGCCCACACCAACGTGCCCGGCGGCGCGCACGAGAAGCGATGGCAGGACGTGGAGACGTTGCTGGACGCCGGCATCGACGTCATCACTACGGTGAATATCCAACATCTGGAGTCGGTCAACGACGTCGTCGAGAAGATTACGGGTATTGCTCAGCAGGAGACCGTCCCCGACTCGGTGGTGCGCGCCGCCGAGCAGATAGAGCTGGTGGACGTGACGCCCGAGGCGCTGCGACGTCGCATGGCGCACGGCAACATCTACGCCGCGGACAAGATTGACGCGTCGCTGTCGAACTACTTTCGCGTGGGCAATCTCAGCGCCCTTAGGGAGCTCGCGTTGCTCTGGCTGGCCGATCGCGTGGAAGACGCCTTACAGCGATACCAGGATGAACACGAGATCAGCGCAACGTGGGAGACGCGTGAACGACTCATTGTGTGCGTCACCGGTTCTCAGACCGATGAGATCCTTCTTCGTCGCGCCGCACGTATCGCGTCGCGCACCGGGGCCGAGATGATCGCGGTGCACGTCGTGAGTGCTGACCGGCTTCAACACGCCGGTTCGGATACGTCACTGGCCCAAGAGTTGGTCAAGGAGTTCGAAGGTAAGTTTCAAGAGATAGTCGAAGACGACGTTGCGATGGCGCTGGTCGCCTTCGCCCACGCCGAACGTGGAACCCAGATCGTGCTTGGCGCGAGTCGGCCGCGATTGACGTTGCTACCTCGGCGCAGCGTCGTTCACAACGTCCTGCGACGCACGCGCGATCTTGACGTGCACGTCATCGCGGTGGGTGGTGAGCGACCGGCGCACGTTCATCGCCGCCGTCAGACGTCGCGGCTGTCTTGGCGACGCCAGGTCGTGGCTCTCGTCCTGACCGTCGCCATCATGCCAATTGTGACCGTGCTCTTAACGAACGCTCGAGCGAGTCTTTCGCTCTCCACCGAGTTCCTGGTGTATCTCGTCGTCGTGCTGGCTCTCACGACATGGGGCGGGGCCGCGGTGGGCATCGTCGCGGCGCTCGCGGCGTCCGCGTTGGAGAACTACTACTTCGTGCCGCCACTACACACCCTCGAGGTCGCCCGACCCGACAACGTCGTGTCCCTCGTGGCCTTTCTCCTCTTCGCCGTGGGGGCCACCGTCGTCGTGAGCATGTACTCTCGTCGTTCCTACGAAGCAGAGCGCGCGCGCGCCGAAGCGCAGGTTCTCGCCAAGGTGGCGGGTGCCGCCGGCACCTCGCACGAGGATCTCTTGCCCCTGCTTGATACGTTGCGAACGGTATTCGCCGCTTCGAGCGTGGCGATTCTCGTCCAGCGCGACGGCACCTGGCAGCCCGACGTGGTGAGTGGTGAACCACTTGTCGACCCTGCGTCGGCCACTCGCTTTCCAATTGACGAGGAGTACGCACTGGTGCTCGAGGGCGCGACGCTGAATTCCTCTGGTCGAGAACTGGTGAGTGCGTTCGCGGGTCGGATCGCCGTGGGGTTGCGCGTTGTCACCAGCGCCCAAGAAGCGGGGGAACTACGGGCGATTGTTGAGGCGGGGGTAGCGCGATCGAGCCTGATGCGCGCGGTGTCTTCCGCCCTACGCGGGTCGCTTTCGACCATTGAATTCAAGGTGACCACCCTCTTAGACGGTGGCGTGACAGCGCCGGCGAGAGTGCAGCGTGAACGGCTCGTCGCCATCGATGCCGAAGTGCAACGCATGACCCGACTCGTTGATGATCTCATTGACGTCGGCCGTCTGGAGACCGGCGACGTGACGCCGAGATTGACTCCCGTCTCCGTAGCGGAGCTCGTGAGACGCGTGTTGTCGACAATCGACGCCGGGGGGCGAACATTTGATATTGACGTTCCCGATGATCTCCCGGCATTCGTGACCGATTCCGAGATGGTCGAACGGACGCTGACGATCGTGATTGGCAACGCCTGTCGGTTCGCTCCTGAGGATCGACCGGTCAGAATCACCGCGGGCGTGACCGGGGACGACTTGGAGATCCTCGTGATCGACCGTGGTCCGGGAATCGATCGATCCCGTCGCGCGGTGCTCCTCGAGGCCGCCTCGTGGCGCGGAGAATCGAACGGCGCCGATCTCGGCCTGAGTGTGGCTTCGGGCTTCGTCAAGCTACTCGGGGGGGAGTTACGGTTTGAAGATACACCGGGCGGAGGACTCACCGTGGTGATCGAGTTACCTCTTCATCTCGAAAGGTGAGCCTTAATTCGAATCCTTCGTAGACCCGCACGCGCTCGACTCTCGCGTGTTGAAGTGGCGAACGGGTACAGAGCCCGGTGTTGCCGCCTTACTTTGGAACCCTTGACGTGACGCCGGAGGACTACTTGACGACGATCGTGCCCTTCATGAAAGTGTGAATGGCGCAGATGTAGTGATACTTCCCGGGCTTCGTGGGTGCTTTGAAGCTCTTCGTCTTTCCCGGAAGGATGTTGCCAGTGTTGAACTGACCACCGGTCGCGTCCACGGTGTGAACGGACGTGTCCTTATTGATCACCTTGATCGTGGCGCCGGGCGAGACCTTGAGAACCATCGGCTTGAACATGAAGTTCGAAATGGTAATGGTGTTCGACGTACTCGAGGTGCTCGATGCGCCCACCGTTGGGCCAGTGGCCACGCTCACGGCCGCCACGCTCAGAAGCAGCGCCCCGGTAAGTAGGAAAGCCCTGGACTTGCCAAGATTACGATTCATAATTTCTCGAAGACCCTCAACGTTTAATCGAACGCAGCCGGTTGGCCCGACGTTCCCGAAGTTCCAGGATACTCAATCGACGGACGACGTAAGTGGGCGGAGCGGACGTCGATCGGGCAAAGCTCGAACACTGAAAGAATCCTCCTGCGACATCGTTCATGTAATAACATTTGGCAATTTCTGATTCGAGGGGGAGCCGCGACGCGCTCGCGCGCGGCAAGGAGGCTCAACGTGACGTTGACTGTGGAACCGGCCCACCGGGCGCCCGAGAAGGGACTCAAGACCGGCGCACTAGGCCTTATCTCGAGCGTGGTCATTGGCATCGCGTCAACGGCTCCGGCCTACAGCATGGCGGCGACGCTCGGTTTCGTGGTCGTGGCCATTGGCCTGCAGGCGCCGGTCGTTACGATCCTCGCCTTCATCCCGATGTGGTTCATCTCCATTGCCTTTCAGCAGATGAACCGGGCCGATCCCGACTGTGGCGCGACCTTCACCTGGGCCACGAGAGCCTTCAGCCCACGGGTTGGCTGGATGGGTGGCTGGGGGGTCCTCGCAGCGGACATCATCGTGATGGCGAGTCTCGCCCAGATTGCCGGTCAGTACGTCTTTGACCTGTTCAACGCCAACGGCATCGGCAACAACGCCACGAGCCCGTGGGTGCTGGCCGTGGGGGTTGCCTGGATCGTCGCCATGACCTGGATCTGTTACGTCGGCATCGAGATCTCCGCCAACTTTCAAAAGGCCCTGCTCGGGATCGAGCTAACGATGTTGACGGTGCTCTCGGTGTGGGCACTCGTTCGAGTCGGTAACGGCAGCGCCCCGGTCGGTCATTTGGCGCCGGCGCTTTCGTGGTTCGACCCCTTTAAGGTCAAGCACTTCAGCAACCTCGTCGTCGGTCTGGCGGACATGCTCTTCATCTACTGGGGATGGGACACGGCCCTTAATCTCAACGAGGAGACCGACGACCCCGAGAACACGCCCGGCAAGGCGGGCGTCATCTCTACGTTCTTCCTGCTCGGGATCTACACGCTGGTCATCTTGGCCGTGGAGTCCTTCGCCGGGATCGGGTCAACGGGCATCGGTCTGGGGAATACGGCCCACACCAACGACGTGCTCTCGATTCTCGGCCCGGCCATCTTTGGTCACTCGACCTTGGCCTCGACTCTGGACCACCTTTTGCTGTTGATGGTGCTCTCGTCCGCGGCGGCCTCGACCCAGACCACCATCTTGCCGACGGCCCGCACCGTCTTGTCGATGGCGGTGCACAAAGCGATGCCCAAGGTGTTCACCAAGATGCACCGGCGCTTTCTCACCCCGACAGTGGCGACCGTGTCTTTCGGGGTCGCGTCCATTGGGCTTTACGTGGTCATGAATTTTCTCTCCGCCGGGCACGTGATCGCCGACTCGGTGTCCGCTCTGGGCGTGATGATCGCCTTCTACTACGGACTGACGGGATTCTCCTGCGTGTGGTACTACCGCCATCACCTGACCGAGAGCGTGCGCAACTTCTTCGTCCAGGGCGTCATGCCGCTGATCGGTGGGATCATTTTGTACCTCATCCTGGGCTGGTCCTTCTGGTACTACTGGCAGCCCGTCAACAGCTATACCCATTGGGACGTCTTTCACCACGAGATCGGCGGCACGTTCACCCTGGACGTCGGCGCGCTGTTGCTGGGCGTGATCTTGATGCTCACGATGCAGGCGTTCCGCCCCGCCTTCTTTCGCGGTGAAACGTTGAATCGAAACTCGCCGACCCTGGGCGGCGCGAGCACCACCCCCAAGCCCGAAGTGACGCTAACTTGAGACACCATCGCTCGATCCCATCATTTTCCCTTCAAGGAGGCGAAACCCTATGACCGACCCAAACTCCCCGCCACGGATCGTCGTGGGTGTCGACGGTTCAGACTTGGCGACCAACGCGCTTGAATTTGCCATCGAAGAAGCTCGCCTTCGTAAGGCGGAGCTGCACGTGACGTACGCCTATCCCGTCATGGCGATGCCGGTCACCGGATCGACGGGTAAGGACTACTACGACCAGGTCGAAGTTGAAGCGAGGGGGTCTCTCAAAAAGATAAAGGACGCCGCGCCGTCCACTGCGGGCCTTACGGTCGAATGGCTGGGCGTGCCGGGCAATCCGTCCGAGGTGCTCATTGAGGCCAGTCGCGACGCCACGTTGCTGGTGGTCGGCTCGAGGGGAATCGGCGGTTTCAGGGGGCTGTTGATGGGTTCGGTCTCCAGTCAGTGCGTGCACTACTCACACTGTCCAGTGCTCGTTGTTCGCGAAGGGCATTGACTAGTAAGTGGCTTTTGAGTAGTCATGGCCAACGGCCAAGTGACCACCAACGAACGAGCGGCCCGGACCAGTGGTCCGGGCCGCTCACGTCGACTTCACTTACGTCGTTATGCGGATACTGATTCGCGCTTTTCGGCGACCTGCTCCGGGGTCGGCGCGACCACAGACTCCTTCACCCTCAAGATCGAGATGGGGCGATCAAAGTAGCGGTTGAGACGTGAGTCCTCGTGACGTTGGCGGTAGCCGTAGATCAGTCCGTCTACGCCGATCCAACTCGAGGTCTGCCACGTGGCGAGAATGACGATGGCGAAGAGTGCGTAGAACGCGCACACGCTCGCCGTGCCCGACATCACGTAGGTGAACAGCAGCGCCAAACTAGCCAGCGCCGCGAGGGGAGTGAGGAATCCAAGGGCCAAGCAGCAGCCAATGGCGAACTCCGCCACCGCCACCGAGACGGCGATCCAGCCGGCGTTCGGCACGACAAAGGAGTGCATGAAACTGCCCCACCAGCTGTAGGCCGCGACGCCGTGCGCCGCAAAGCCCGCGACGCCCGCGCCGCCATTGTGCATGAACGATGGGTTTTCGGCGCCCCATAACTTGGAGATGCCCGCTTGGAGCCACATGACTCCGAGCCATACGCGCATTGCCGTCCAGACCAGTGCCGCCGACTTGGAACGCTGCAAGCGAACTAGGAGACTGGGGGTCTTGACTCTCGCAGGGTCACCGATGACACTGAATAGTTTTCCCATGGAACCACCTACTTTCTGGTCCCGCTTATCAAGACCTCACTAGTATCTTGCCGTTATGTGAAGTTCTTCACATAGGGCAAAAGGTCCCAAATCGGGGTGACTTTTGGCAGAAAGTAGAGGAAATTCAAGTTCTTCTGGCCCGTGCTCGACGCGACGGTACCCAGTCGTTAATCCAGGGCGAGTCCGAGGCGGGTCAGGTAGCCCACGCCCATGACGACCGCTTCGCAGCCAACTCGGGCGAGGGCCTTCACGTCGTCGTCGTTTCGTACGCCCCCGGCCGCTACGACGGGGATGCCCCTCGTGCAGACCTCCTCGTATAGATCGAGATCCGGCCCTCTTAAGGTGCCGTCTCGCGCCACGGCGGTCACGTGCAGCCGCGCCACGCCCTCGGAAAGGCACCGTTCGAGCGCCTCGTTGAGGGTGAGTGACGCATAGGCGGCCCAGCCGCGAATGGCCAGTTGGCCCTCCTTGACGTCGAGGGCGGCGACCAATTGGTCGCCAAGGGCCTCCACGAAGGATCCCAGGCTCACGTCGTCCTGCCAGAGCTGGGTGCCGATCACGACGCGGGTGGCGCCGGCATTCAGAGCGTTTCGGGCGGCCTCGAGGGAGCGCAGTCCGCCCGAGACCTGCAGCGGGATTCCCTGGGCCGCGCGACGGCACCGCTCGATGACGGCGGGCCGCAGCGCGCCGTCGCGCGCGCCTTCGAGGTCCACAACGTGAATGAGGTCGGGGTGGGTCCCGACGAGGCGCCCCATGAACTCCTCGAGCGGCTGGCGAAAGAGGACGCGGTTGAAATCGCCCTGCTGGAGGCGCACGGCGTCGTCGCCGAGAAGGTCGAGGGCAGGGATGATTTGCATAGTAGCGAGTTAGCATACTAGCATATGACCATGACCAGTGGAAAAGTGGTTCCGGCCGACGCGAGCCCCGAGACGGCGATGCGCTTTGACGAACTCGTCGAGGCCTTCGCACGTCTGAGAAACGCGGAGGTGGTGGCGGCCTTCATGCGAGACCTCTGTACGGCCACCGAGCTCGACGCGATGGGTCAACGCTTGCAGGTGGCCCGACTCGTTGACGAGGGCGTGCACTACCAGGAGATCTCGCGTCGCACCGGCGCCTCGACGGCCACGGTGACGCGCGTCGCGCAGTGGCTTCACCACGGCGAAGGCGGGTATCGGGCCGTGTTGAAACAGAGTCGCCGATGACGCGCCGATTGACCTTGGCGCTGCCCTCGAAGGGCCGGCTGCGCGAGCCTTCGTGGACGCTCTTAGAGGCCAGTGGCGTCTCGCCGCAGGAGCCGGGCGAACGAGTGCTCCAGGCCCACTGTCGCAACGCCGACATCGACTTGTTGTTCGTGCGCGCGGACGATGTGCCCGAGTACGTCCAAGATGGCGTCGTGGACTGTGGCATTACGGGGCTCGACCTCGTCTATGAACGTGAGTGCAACGTCGAGGTGCTGTTGCGCCTGGGCTATGGCACGTGCTCGCTGCAAGCTGCCGTGCCCAGCGAAGACCCCGCGACACGCATCGAAGATCTCGAGGGTCGTCGCGTGGCGACCTCGCACCCACGCGTCGCCGCTAAAGCCTTAGCCGACCGGGGAGTTGGCGCGGAGATCGTGGCCGTCGCCGGTTCGGTCGAGATCGCGCCGCGCCTGGGACTCGCCGACGCCATTATCGACTTGGTCTCTACGGGTAGCACTCTTCGAACCAACGGCCTGCGTTCGATCGGCGTGCTCTTTGAATCCGAAGCTGTGCTCATCGGCCGGGTCGATTCCCAGGACTTCGAGGCCCGGCGGGTTTTGACGACGGTGCTCGGATCGGTGATCAACGCTCGGGCGAATCGGTACCTGCTTTGCAACGTGGCGAAGGAACGACTCGACGAAGTGACCGCGGTGTTGCCGACGGCCGGTTCGCCTACCGTGATGGACTTAGCCACCCCAGGCATCGTCGCGGTGCACGCGCTCGTTCCCGCGGCCGAGATCTGGTCGTTGTTGCCCAAGCTCGAGGCGGCCGGCGCGAGCTCGATCATCACCTTGCCGGTGGAACGGTTGGTGCCGTGAGTACCCCGGGCAAGACCGATCGGCGAGTCTCGATCGAAGAGATTGTCAACGACGTTCGACGACGCGGCGACGCGGCGGTCGTGAAGTGGTCAAAACGTTTTGACGCGACGACGGCCAACGTGCCCGAGCGCGCCGTGGCGACGGGCGAGATTCCCACCGTCGCGGTATTGGCCGCGGCCGACGCCGTGCGCCGTTGGCACGAAGCCCAGCGCCCGGTCGATCTGGTGATGGAGGTGTCACCCGGAGTGACCCTGGAGCGCCGTTGGACGCCGTTGCGATCGGTGGGCGTGTACGTGCCAAAAGGTCTCATCTCATCTCTCGTCATGGGCGCGGTGCCCGCACAGGTGGCCGGGGTCGAGCGCATCGTGGTCTGCACGCCGCCCTCGGGCGCCGGTGCGGTGGCCGCCGCGGCGAAGCTCCTGGGGATCGACGAAGTCTGGGCCATCGGCGGGGCCCAGGCGATCGCCGCGTTGGCCTACGGCACGGCAACCATCGCGCCCGTGGACAAGATCGTCGGACCCGGCAGTGGCGCGGTGAACACCGCCAAGCTGCTCGTGAGTCGTGACGTGGCGATCGACTTGCCCGCGGGACCGAGCGAGATCGTTGTGGTGGTCGACGAGGGCGTGGACGAGCGGCTGATCGCCCAAGAGATCGCCGCGCAGATGGAACACGGCGCCGATTCCAAGGGCTACGTCGTGCGCGTAGGCGACGACCTTGACGCCGCCCTGCTTGAGGTCGAAGGCTACGCCGCCGAACACGTCGCGCTGCTCGGGGTGCGCGCCGAGTCGTTGGCGGGACGTATCCGCAACGCGGGTGCGGTGTTCGTGGGACGGTACGCGCCCGTGCCCGCGGGCGACTACGCCACTGGCGCCAACCACGTGCTGCCCACCGGCGGTTGGTCGAGATCGACCGGCGGACTCGGACTCGAGACGTTCATGAAGCCAGTCACGGTGCAGCGAATCACGAGAGAGGGGCTCGAGCGCTTGGCCCCGACGATCGAGGCACTCGCCGAATTCGAAGGATTAAGTGCGCACAAGGCCACGGCCCGGCGATGAAGCCCGAAGCCCTCGAGGCGTACCAGTGGCCCCCCTCGACTGAAGTCATCGCCCAGCGCGTGGGCCTCGACCCCCGATCGATCGTGCGATTTGATGGCAACGTCGCGGCGAGCCCGCCCGCGAGCGCTCGGCCGGCGGCCCTCGCGCGCGCCCTGGCCGACGTGAACGAATACGACCGCGGGCGTTACCAGTCGCTGCGTGAAGCCATCGCTCGCCACCACGACGTGGGCGTCGATCAGGTGGCGCTCGGGGCCGGGAGTGATGAGTTCATTGTCTTGCTGGCCCGACTCTTCGCCGAAGGCGGCACTATCGCGACGGTGCCCTCGTTCTCGTACTCGATGTACCGATTCGCCGCCATCATGGCCGGCGCGACGATCATCGACGACCCCACGAAGGCTGATCTGGTGTACGTATGTCGACCGAACAATCCGACCGGTGAACTGCCCGACGTGCCCGAGGTGGCCGGCCAGCTTGTGATCGACGAGGCGTACGCCGACTACGCCGGGGTCGACGCGCTCGATCGCCTGGCCAGTGGCGCCATCGTGCTGCGCACCTTCTCAAAGGCGTATGGGCTGGCCGGCGCGCGCGTGGGCTACACGCTCGCCACGCGCGAACTCACGAGTGCCATCACCTCTCGCCAAGCGCCGCTGTCGGTCTCGTCGCTCTCGGCGGCTCTCGCACTGGCGGCACTCTCGACGCCGTTGGACCTGACGGTGGCCCTGGCGGAACGCGAGCGGCTCTCGAAGGAACTCACGGCCCTGGGCCTGACGCCGCTGCGTTCCTATACCAATTTTCTCTTCATTCCAATGGACGATCCCCAAAACCTCGTCGACCAACTCTTGCCCTACGGCGCGGTGACCCGGGCCTACCCCGGAGGACTTCGCGTCAGTGTTCGCGACGAGTTCGATAACAACTTCTTGCTCGACGCCCTGCGCAGCGTCTTGCTCGATCAACCGATGCCCCCAAAGGCGCTGCGCTACGAGCGAAACACGGCCGAGACGCTGCTCCGCGTGCGCCTACGCGTACCGGGCGAGGGCCGGGTCTACGTGCACACCGGCGCGGGCTTTTACGACCACATGCTCCAACAACTGGCCTTTCACGCCGGGATGGATCTTCGCTTGGAGGGAGTGGGCGACTTAGAGACCGGCGACCACCACACGGTGGAGGACATGATGCGCACCTTCGGTGAGGCCCTCGACCGAGCGCTCGGCGATCGAAAGGGTCTGGCGCGCTACGGCGAGGCCCGCGTACCGATGGATGAAGCCCTGGCCCACGCCGTGGTGGACNNACCACGTCGCCGAAGCGTCCTTTAAGGCGGTCGGACGAGCGCTCGCCCAGGCGTTGGCGAAGGACGGGTCACTGGTTCGCTCGACCAAAGGTTCGCTGTGAGCGACGTCGTGGTTGTCGACTACGGCGCGGGCAATACCCGCTCGGTGCGCGCTGCGCTAACCCACCTGGGACGAACGAGCGTCGTCTCCAGCGACCCCGCCAAGGTGAAGGGGGCAGACTACGTCGTGCTGCCTGGCGTCGGTTCGGCGCGAAGTGCCATGAGCCATTTGAACGTGACGGGCGCCGCCGCGGCGCTGCGAGAGCGATTTGCGGAGGGGCGCATCACATTGGGCGTGTGCCTAGGACTGCAGCTCGCGATGGAATCGAGCGAAGAGGACGGCGGCGTGAAGGGACTCGGGCTCTTAAGCGGGGATGTCGTGCGACTGCGCGAAGGAAGAGTGCCGCGCCTGGGCTGGGCCGTTGTCGAGCCGTGGGGTGAGGCGTACTACTTCGCGCACTCGTACGCGGTGCGTTCGTCCGACGCCGTGGCGAGCGTTGACGGTGTCACTGTCGCGGTGCGACGCGGGGCGTTCACCGGCGTACAGTTTCACCCCGAAAAGAGCGGACCCGCCGGCCTTGAATTTCTCGACCAATGCCTTTCGCTCGGCTAATCCCTTGCCTGGACGTCGCGCACGGGCGTGTCGTCAAGGGCGTGAGTTTCGTCGGACTTCGCGACGTGGGTGACCCGGTCGAACTCGCCCAGTTTTACTCTGACGGGGGCGCGGACGAGTTGGTCTTTCTCGATATCGCCGCGACGCCCGAAGACGCCGTCACCCTCACCACGGTCGTCGCGCAAGTGGCGGAGGTCTTGGCGATCCCCTTCACGGTGGGCGGCGGCGTGCGCTCGGTGGACGACGCGTCGCGATTGATCGAAGCTGGGGCCGATCGAGTCTCGCTCAACTCTGCGGCGTTGGCCAACCCCTCGCTCATCACGGCCATCGCTCATCGATACGGCTCGCAGGCGGTGGTCGTGGCGATTGACGCCGGCGAGGGCGTGGTGCACACGAACGGCGGGCGTGTGGCGACCAGTACACCAATCGTGCCCTGGGCGGTCGAAGCCAGCGAGCGCGGCGCGGGAGAGATCCTGCTGACGTCAATTCGCCAAGACGGCCAGCGCAGCGGTTACGACCTCGAGCTGACCGCGTTGGTTCGAGACGCGTTGAGCATTCCGGTGATCGCCTCGGGCGGCGCGGGATCGGCCCGGCATGTCGCAGAGGCATTACGCGTCGCCGACGCGGCGCTCGTGGCGTCGATCGTGCACGAGAACCCCGCGGGCCTCTCGGCCCTGCGTCAAGAGATTCAAGCCTTGGGCATCGAACTTCGACCAGTAAGGGAGCGACATGGGTGAGGAACTTCGAGCGGCGATAATCCAAGACGAGGCGACGAAGCGCGTGCTGATGTTGGGCTGGATGGACGACGAGGCCCTGGCGCTGACGCGTTCGACCGGTCTCGTGCACTTCTTTTCGCGTTCTCGTCAACGCCTGTGGCAAAAGGGCGAGACGTCGGGCCACCTGCTCCACGTAACCGAGGTCGTCCTCGACTGCGACGAGGACGCGGTACTGGTGAGCGTGCACGCGGACGGCCCCACCTGTCACGAGGGATCGACCTCGTGCTTTACACCCTGGCTCTGGCGACGGATCTTGCGCCGCGAGAGCGAGGGTGCCGAAGGTTCCTACGTCGCCGCCCAGCTACGAGCCGGCCTGGGCGCCAACGCCCGAAAAGTGGGCGAAGAGGCGGTCGAGTTGGCGGTGGCGTCGCTGAGTGAGGACGACGACCGCGTCGTCAGCGAGGCGGCCGATCTGTGGTTTCACTCGTTGTTGTTGTTACGAAGTCGCGGGCTTGACCCTGCCGCCGTGGACGACGAACTGCGTCGACGTGCGATAACGCCGTAGTCATTCGCACGTGAACGTGCGGAAGTGAGTTGAACTGGAAAAATGAGGTAAGAATCGACTCATGGTGATGGCGTCGGCGGTCTCTTCGAACGTAGTGGTCTTGGTCGGGGCCGTCTTCCTGGCCAGCGCCGTGGAGATGGTCGAAGCGCTCACCATCGTGGTTGCCGTCGGCTACACCCAGAGTTGGCGTTCGGCCCTGGAGGGCTCGGCGGTGGCGCTGCTGAGCCTGGGCGCCCTCGTCGCCCTCGTCGGTCCCGCGCTGGTGCACTTTCCAATCGACGTGCTCCGTCTGATCGTGGGCGCGGTGTTGCTGATCTTTGGCATGCAGTGGCTGCGAAAGGCCATTTTGCGCTCCACGGGCCTGAAGGCAAAGCACGACGAGGACGCGATCTATCAACAGACCGTCGCCACGCTGTCCACGGGTACCTCGAGTACGCCCCGCGACCGTATGGCCTTCGTCCTGGCGTTCAAGGGCGTGTTTCTTGAAGGTCTCGAAGTCGTGATCATCGTGCTCACCCTGGGCACGTCGGCGCGCCACCTGAGCCTGGCCGCGCTCGCCGCGTTGGCGGCGCTAGTTGTTGTGGGCGTGGTGGGGGTCATCGTCGCACGTCAGTTGAGCAAGGTGCCCGAGAACGCCATGAAGATGACGGTCGGGGTGTTGCTGGTGAGTTACGGCACGTTCTTTGGCGGCGAAGGATTGAAGATTCGTTGGCCCGGCGGCGACACCATGTTGATCGTGCTCGTTGCGATCTACGCCGTAGTGACCTGGCTCTTTGTCGCACGACTGCGCGTGCTCGCCGCCTCGGAACCAGCGGTGGCGCCGTGAAGGCGTCGTCGTCGTGGGCGCTTCGTGTGGTTCGAGGATTCGCGAGGTTCTGGTGGGACCTTCTCGTGGGTGATACTCCCGAACTGTTCGTGGCCGTGCTGTTGATCATTGGAGTAGTCGCGTTGGCCAGCCTCACCGGTCACGACAACATGCTGGCGGTCATACTGTTGCCGACGCTTAGCGTCGCCGCGCTGGGCGCGTCCGTGCACCGCGCCTGGCGGGGATTGAGGCGTCGCTAGTTCGTCTTGCCGGAGAGTTCGTACGCGGTCATCGATAACGAACCCATCTCGTAGCCGTCGATCAGCGTGGCCGTGGTCGTTTTGGCCGCGGCCGAGAGCCCCGCCACGTAGGCAAGGGGCAGGAAGTGATCGGGCGTGGGCACCGCGAGGGCGTAGTCGCCGTGCGCACTCGCCGTTCCGAGGTTGTCCGGGTTGTTGGTCATGATCTCGCGCATGGCGTCGTCGAAGCGTCGCGCCCAGTCGCGCCCCTCGCCGGGTAAGTGCCAATCGATCAGTCGCAGGTTGTGCACGACGTTGCCGCTGCCGAGGATGAGGACGCCTTCGCTGCGCAGCGCGTGCAGTTTGGCGCCGAGATTGAAGTGGTAGTCAAAGGGCAGTTCGGCGTTGATCGAGAGTTGCAGCACCGGCACGTCGGCCTTGGGGAACATGTGCACGAGCACCGACCACGTGCCGTGATCGATGCCCCAGCTGTCCGCGTCGAGTCCGACGTACGTCGGCTCGACGAGGTCGATGACCCGTTGGGCCAGTTGGGGATCGCCCGGCGCGGGGTACTGCACGTCAAAGAGCGGCTGGGGGAACCCGTAGAAGTCGTGAATGGTGCGTGGGACTCGCATCGCGGTTACGGCGGTGATGTTGACGTACCAGTGGGCCGAGATGACGAGCACGGCCGTGGGCCGGGGTATCGACGCAGCGAAGTTCTCCCAGCACTGGGTGTAACGGTTGTGATCGAGCGCGTTCATGGGGCTGCCGTGTCCAATGAACGCGGCGGGCATCAGCTCTGACATGGTTACCTCGCTTTGGCTCCTCAGCGTAGCGGTGACTTTTATTCGGTGGGGCGTCCTAACGTGGCGTCATGCGAGGGTGGCGAGTTTTGGGTAGCACGTTGGTGGTCGCGTCGCTCGTGATCGGTGCGTCATCGACATCCCTCTCGGCGCCATCGAACTTGTCGTGTGCGAGCGCGGTGGTCTCCACGTGGCCGCTCTCTCGAATGGCCAACGAGACGATCACGGTCTCAGTGAACGCCCTCGATATTGGCGCGATGGCGCCAGCTGCGCGGGCGGGGTATGGCGGTCTTCTCCTGCTCGGCTCCACTGCGCCGAATAAGTTCGCGGGCATCGTCGCAACCTTGCAACGAGAGACGCCCGAGCGCTACATCATGCTCGTCATGACCGACCAGGAGGGCGGGGGCGTCGAGCGCCTGACCAATCTCGTGGCCGCACTGCCCTGGGCGCAGACCATGGGCAAGAACCTGACGGCCGCGCAGATCACGGCGGAAGGTCGACGCGTCGGTCTCTCGATGAGGGCCGCGGGCGTGAACACCGACCTCGCGCCGGTGCTTGACGTCGACGGTCGTGCCGTCGAACCCGGCGCAACGAACCCCGACGGCTACCGCTCGTTCAGTGGGGTTCCTTCTTTCGCGGCGCGCGACGGCGTGGCGTTTCTTGACGGTCTTCGCCAGGCCGGGGTCACCTCGGTGGTGAAGCACTTTCCCGGTCTCGGCGGGTCGACGGGCAACACGGACTACGGACCGGCGGCCACCCTGCCCTGGACAACCCTCAAGAGAAACGGCCTCATTCCCTTTAAGGACGCGATCACCGATGGTGCCACAGCGGTGATGGTCTCTAACGCGACAGTGCCCGGACTCTCGTCACTTCCATCGAGCATCTCTCCCGTCGTGATGCAAGTGCTTCGTCAACAACTCGGATTCAGCGGGCTGATCGTCACCGACTCTCTGGGCGCTGGCGCACTCAGTGCGCTGCACCTCGCGATTCCCGCCGCGTCCGTGCGGGCCATTGAGGCCGGAGCCGACCTGGTGCTGGCCGGTTCGCCGGAGTCGAGCGCGGCGTCGCTGCAACTGGCCCAGCAGACCTCGCTCGCCATTCAATCGGCGGTGACCTCGGGGGCGCTCGCGCGGAGCACGCTCGAGACCGCTGCGTCCCAAGTGTTGGCGAGCGAGAACCAAATCTCGTGTCCGATCGCCACGAGTTCGACCACGTTGGGCTGAGAACTTAGAGGTAGTGCGGCGGGCGTTCGTCGACGTCGCGTCGAAGTCGCGCGATCTCTCCCTTGAGCCGCTCCAATTCTGCTCGCAACGTACGGATGAGCGATTCGAGTTCTTCGCGGCTCGCGTCGTCCTTCGTCACGACTCAAGACTGGCACAGCGCCGCTGGTACCGGGCCAACCTTCTCCTTTGCGCGAAGGGGCACTGATCAACGCCGACCGAGTTCGCTGCCGTAATCCTCTAGGGAAAGAGCCCGCGCAGTTCCGTGGCTTCGGCGATTCGTTCCACGCCGACGACGAGCGCGGTGTCGCGAAGCGGCAGGTTCAGTTGATCGTGGCGTAACCAGACCGCGTCGAAGGCGTCGTGCATCGTCTTTTCGAGGCGCTGCTGAACGAGTTCCATCTCCCACATGAAGCCCTGAAGGTCCTGGGCCCATTCGAAGTACGACGCCACGACGCCTCCGGCGTTGGCCAGGACGTCGGGTACGACTTGGATGTTGCGACTCGTGAGCACCGCGGCGCCCTCGCCCGTCGTCGGTCCGTTGGCCGCCTCGACCATCATCGAGGCCGACATCTTTTCGGCGACCTTTTCGTCGATCACGCCGCCGAGCGCGGCCGGTATGGCGATGTCACTGGGCAACGAGAAGAGTTCGTCGGCGTGGACTTCGTCGCCGCCGGGGTACCCCATGATGGACTTGGCGTCCTCGAAGTGGGCCGCCAACTTTAGGTAGTCGATGCCGTCGGGCACGTGAATCGCGCCGTGGATGTCGGCCAGCCCGACGACCTTCATGCCGCGCTCGCTCAAGAGTTTGACGAGCGGCGAGCCGACTTTGCCGTAACCCTGAATGACGACGCGCTCACCCAGGGCCGGCCGGTTGAGCTGCTTTAAGAGCGCCATGGTGCAGATTGTCACGCCGAACGACGTCGCGCCAGCGTGGCCGAGCGATCCGCCGATGGCCAGGGGCTTGCCGGTGACCACGCCGGGCAGGCTGTGGCCGGCCAACATCGACACGGTGTCCATGATCCAACTCATGACCTGAGGGTCGGTGTTGATGTCGGGCGCGGGGATGTCGCGGTCGGGTCCGATCATCGGCGCGATGGAAAAGGCGTAGCGCCGGGTGAGTCGTTCGAGCTCACCACGCGACAGCAACGCCGGATCGACCCGCACGCCGCCCTTGGCGCCGCCGTAGGGGATGTTCACCACTGCGCACTTGATGGACATGTCCGCACTCAGTGCCGCGATCTCGTCTACGTTGACGCTCGGGTGGAAACGTATGCCCCCCTTGCCGGGGCCCCTCGAGGAGTTGTGCTGAATCCGCCAGCCGGTGAACATCTCGATGTCCCCAGAATCCATGCGCACCGGCACCGCCACTTCGAGGATTCGCTCGGGGGTCACGATCCGCTTGATCAACCCTTCATTGAGGCCGAGCAGGTGGCCGGCCTGTTCGATGAGTGAGGCGATATGAAGCCAGGGATTGAAGACGTCAGAAGGTGCTTCGTGAAGACGCGTGACCACGTGTCACCAGCCTTTGGGATTGATGAAAGCGCCGTTGCTTTCACCCTCCAGGTTAGGTCAGCGGGCCGAACCTCAGACGCCCGGAGTGTGAACTTTCGCTGTGGATAGTCCTTCCGATACTGTGAGACGCACGACGGGCGAAAGGCCAATGATGAAGATTTCGACGATGATGGGCTACGCCGGAGGGTTCAAGAAGTCCGCGCGCGACGTCGTGGAGATGGAAAAGGCCGGTCTCGACCTGGTGTGGGTCGCCGAGGCCTACGGTTTCGACAGCCCTTCACTCATGGGCTATCTCGCGGCATTGACCGAAAGGGTGGAGATCGGCGCGGCGATTCTGCCGATCTACACCCGCACGCCCACCCTGATCGCCATGACCGCCGCGGGACTCGACGCGCTCTCCGACGGACGCTTCAACCTCGGCCTGGGCGCCTCCGGTCCCCAAGTGATCGAAGGATTTCATGGTGTGGCCTACACCGATCCCCTCGGGCGCACCCGAGAGATCGTCGAGATCTGTCGCAACGTGTGGAGGCGCGAGGCTCCGCTGGTGCACCAGGGCAAGAACTACACGTTGCCGTTGCCCCCCGAACAGGGGACCGGCCTCGGTAAGCCCCTCAAGATCATCGCGCACCCCCAACGAAGTGAGATACCCGTGTGGATCGCCTCACTGGGCGAGAAGAACGTCGAACTCACGGCCGAAATCGCCGACGGTTGGATCCCGATCCTCTTCATCCCCGAGCGCGCGAACCAAGTCTGGGGTAAGTCGATCGCCGCGGGCACCGCGAAGCGCGACAAGAACCTTGCCGAGATGATGATCACCGCGGGGGGACTCTTGGCGATTGGCGAGGACGAGGACGTGGTGGCGCTGCGAGAGCTGCAGCGTCCGATGGTGGCGCTCTACGTTGGCGGCATGGGCGCGCGGGGCAAGAACTTCTATAACGAATTGGCCGTCCGTTACGGCTTCGAAAAAGAGGCGGCGATCATCCAGGATCTCTATCTCGGGGGCCACAAGCGAGAGGCCGAGGCCGCCGTGCCGCAGGAGTTTCTCGAACTCACCTCGCTCTGTGGGCCCGCGGGCTACGTGAAAGAGCGCGTAGCGGCCTTTCGAGCCGCGGGCGTGACGCACCTTCAGGTCCAGCCCGTGCCTCAGGGCGAACAGAGTGCCGCCTCGCTGATCGAATCCCTGAGAGAGATGTTCTAAGCGCCGGCGCGCGTGGCGTCACGCCCGCCCGACGCCAACCATGCTCCGTACATCGTCGAGTAGGCGCCGCCCGCCGCCAAGAGATCCCGTGGCGAACCCATCTCGACAATGCCCCCGTGATCGATGACCACGATCCGGTCGGCGCGTTGGGCGGTGGTGAGTCGGTGCGCGATGAGGATCGCTGAGCGGCCCTCGAGCAAGCGATCGAGCGCGCGCTCGATCACGGTCTCGCTGCGCAGGTCAAGTGACGACGTGGCCTCGTCGAGAATCAACACGCGGGGTCGCGCGAGGAAGGCGCGCGCAAGGGCGAGCTGTTGACGCTCACCGGCAGAGAGCGTCTGGCCCCTCTCGTGCACCGGGGTGTCGATGCCCTCGGGAAGGCGGTCGATCAGTTCGCGCAGTCCCACGACGTCGATGGCGGTTTCAATCTCGTCCTCGTCAATGTCGGTGCGACCGAAGCTCAGATTGGTGCGAATCGAACCTGCGAAGAGGAAGGCCTCTTGGGGCACGACCCCGAGTTGCGAGCGTAGCGAGCGCAACGTCACGGTGCGAATATCGATCCCGTCGAGCAGTACCCGGCCCGACGTGGGGTCGTAGAAACGATTGGCCAGTTTGGCCATCGTGGACTTGCCCGCACCGGTCGGGCCGACGAACGCCACCGACTCACCCGGCGCGATCTCCAAATCTATGTCGTGCAACACCTGGGTCTCGGGGCTGTAGCCGAAGTTGACGTGTTCAAACGTGATGCGGCCCTCCAGGGCGGGCAGCGTGACGGCGTTCTCCATCTCGTCAACCGTGGGCTCGGTCTGGAGCAGCTCGCGAAGTCGAATGATCGACGAGCGGCCCTGCTGGAGGCTGTTGTACTGCTGGACCAGGAGCTGTATTGGCGCGAAGAAGCGGTTCAAGTATAAGAAGAAAGCGATGAGGTAGGCGACGTTGAGTTGGTGGGTCAAGACCATGTGTCCGCCGATGCCGAGCAGCATCGCCTGACCCAGGATGCCGATCATGGCGGTGGAGGGTCCGTAGATGGCATTGACCCGCCCGGTGTAGAGGTTGGCGTCGCGATAAGCCCCCACGACGTGGCGATGGTTGCGGATGTTGTGCCGTTGGCGATTATTCGCCGTCACGACGCGAATGCCATAGAGCGACTCCGAGAGATCGGCCAACACCAGCGCGATGCGGTCGCGACTTAAGAGGTAGCCCCGTTCCGATGCCTGGTGGAACCAGATGGTAAAGACGAAGAGTAAGGGCACGATCATGAGAACGGTCCACGCGGCCAGGGTCACGTTGGTCGCGAAGAGGATTGCCGTAATGACGACCATCGTCAGACCCTGCAAGGCGAACTGGCTGATGCCGTCTTGGATGAGCTGTTGAAGGTTCTCGATGTCACTGGTCATGCGGCTCATGAGGACGCCGGCCTTTTCGTCGGTGAAGAAGTCCATGCTGAGGCGTTGGAAGTGTGTAAAGACTCTGATTCGCAGGTCGTGCATGACGCGCGAGGAGAGCTTGCCCGTCACGTCGACTTGGAGACGTTGAAAGTAGACGCTCGCCAATGCGAGCACAAGGTACAACAGCGCGCACACCACGATGACGCTGAGTGACCGGTGGCCGCGCTCCATGCCGTTCTTGATCGCGAACTCGGTCAGTAGCGGTCCGGCCTGGAGCGTGAGACTGATGATGATCACCAGAGCCGAGCCCGCGACGACCCATTTGGGGTAGACCTTGAGAAGTTTCGGCAACGTCAAGCGTTGGCGTTCCTTCTCGCTCGGACGCTGGGTGAAGTGAATCTGCGACTTGGGGTGTTCGGGTTCGGTCGCCAATAGTTTGGTGGCTTCCTCCATTAACTCTGAGGGAATGCCCCCAAAGGGCAGGCCGGCCCGACCGCTGGCGGCCTGGGCACTGCCACCGAACATGCCGCCGGCACTGCTCCAGCCGCCGCCCCAACCCATTAGGCCTGCTCCCCGGTCGTGGCTTGGGCGAGGATTTGTGAGTAGAGCGGCACGTTGGCGAGAAGTTCGTCGTGGGTGCCACTGGCGACGACGCGCCCGTTTTCGAGTAACAACACGCGACTGGCCAAGGCGATCGTGGAGATGCGATGCGCGATGACGATGGTCGTTCGTTGGGTGAGCAGACCGCGCAGCGCCTCGTAGATTCCCGATTCGACGTGCACGTCAATGGCGCTCGTCGCATCGTCAAGGATCAGGATCGGTGGGTTGAGCAGCAGCGTGCGCGCGATGGCGATGCGCTGGCGCTGGCCGCCTGAGAGGGTATAGCCGCGTTCGCCGACAATCGTGTCGTAGCCCTCGGGCAGGCGAACGATGAATTCGTCCGCGTTCGCGGCACGGGCCGCCGCCTCGACCTCCTCGAGGGAGGCGTCCGGCCGGCCGTAGGCGATGTTCTCGCGAATGGAGACCGAAAAGAGGAAGGGCTCGTCGAGCACGACGCCCACGTTCTCTCTCAGTGAGTGCAACGTCACGTCGCGTAGATCGTGTGAATCAATGGTGATAGCGCCGTTAGAGACGTCGTAAAAGCGCGTCATCAGTCGAGCCACCGTCGACTTACCCGAACCGGTGCGTCCCACGATGGCTACGGTCTCGCCCGGCGCGATGTGCGCGTCGAAGTCGGTCAGGATCTCCGCGCCGTTGGCGTAGGTGAACTGCACGTGGTTGAAGTCGATCGCACCCGCCACGACGTCGAGGTCGAAGGCGCCGGGACGATCGACGACGTCGGGCTTCTCATCGAGGATCTCGAAGATACGCTCGGCGCTGGCCTTGGCGCGCTGACCCATCATGACTAGTTGGCCGAGCATCATGAAGGGCGCCTGGAGCATCAAGAGGTACGCGTTAAAGGCCAAGATCTCGCCGTATTGGAGCTTGCCCTGCAGGACCATCCAGCCACCGAAGAGCAAGACCAGCGCGAGACCGAGTTGGGGCAGGTTCTGGACCCACGGTGACCACACCGCCCGAATGTTGGCGTCTTTGATGTAGGCCCACGCCACCCGTTCGGCGTCGTCGGCGAGTCGGTTCACCTCCGCCTCTTCTTGGGCGAAGGACTTGACCACTCGTACGCCGTTCACGTTCTCGTCGACGATCGTCGCCACGTCGGCCAGGCGGGCTTGGGTGATCCATGAGATCGGGAACATCACCCGGCGCATCCTGATGCCCACGAAGTACAGAATCGGCATCACCACCATTGCGATGAGGGCCAAGATCCAGCTGATGTAGAGCATGAAGCCAAAGGCGATGACTCCGATAAAACACTGGACGATAATGAGCGGCGCGAACGTGGAGTACATCTGCACGCTGCGGATGTCGCTGTTGGCGCGGCTAATGAGTTGACCGGACTGCACCCGGTCGTAAAAGCTGAACGATAGCCAGGTGAGATGCTCGTAGATCAACGAGCGCAGGTCCGCTTCGACGTTGTAGGCCGTGTAGTAGACGTACTGGCGCGAAATGATGCCGGTCAGGCCCGCCAACAGTCCAACTATCACCACCGCCACCACGTCGCTGTGCAGTGAAGTGACGTGCTTTATGAGCGTGTTGTCGATGTCGCTACTCAACATATTTGGAATGAGAACCTGAAAGACCAGGCTGACGAACGAGAGGCCAATCGCCACAAAAAACGTCAGGCGATGAGACTCAATGACCGGCAAGATCCTTCGCCACCAGGAGAGATTGCGGTTCGTGGAGATCTGCGCGCGTGGACCTGGGTACTTTGAGGTCACGCCGCCCAGTGGATTCGCTTCACCCTCTCGAACTTGCGTGGCGCGTTCGGAGAGCGAAGAAGACATCAAGCAATTCTACCGACTGTCGTGTAACACTGGGCTGGGGTGTGGCTAAAAGTGAAATCTGACGGATCGAAGTGCAACGGCGTAGTGTGACCTCGTGGATTCGCTGCTCGTGGTTCATCACCCGGTTGTGGCCGACAAGGTCCGTCAACTTCGCGACGTAAAAACATCCAACGCTGATTTTTTACGTCTGGCCGGCGAGATCTCACGTTTTGTCGCCTACGAAGCTTTTCGCGACACGCCCGTCACGATGACCACCGTTGACACGCCGGTCATGAAGTCCGCACCGGCACTGCGAATCGACACGGAGTACCTCATTGTTCCGATTCTGCGAGCGGGGCTCGGCATGAGCCCCGCGGTGCAAGAGGTACTGCCGCATCACCGCGTGTGTCTGGTGGGCCTGCGCCGCAACGAGGTCACGCTTCAGCCCGACGTGTATCTCGATGGTCTCCCCGAGTCGCTCGCAGGGGTTCACGTGGTGATCTGTGATCCCATGCTGGCGACCGGCGGGTCGCTGGACTGCGTGTTGGAGATGCTGCGCTCGAGGGGCGCGGGCGCAATAACCGTGCTCTGTCTCATCGCCGCCCGGCCGGGCGTGGATTTCGTCTTCTCACGCCATCCCGAGATCACCATCGTCGCCGCCGCCCTGGACGCGGAATTGAACGACGTCGGTTACATCACGCCGGGACTGGGCGATGCGGGGGACCGGCTCTTCGGGCCGCCCGCGCGATGAGACTCAAAGACCGATGTCCTCGTGCCAGAGCTCGGGGTGTTGGTCGATAAAGAGTCGAAGCAGCTTCGTGCACGCGGGATCGTCCAGCAGGACAATTTCGACGCCGAGCTCTTGCAGCCACTCGTGACCACCGTGAAAGTTCTCGGATTCGCCAATGACGACGGCACCGATGTTGAACTGACGAACGAGCCCTGAGCAGTACCAACACGGTGACAACGTCGTGACCATGACGCACTCGGGGTAGTCGCGGCGGCGCCCGGCTTTGCGAAAGGCGTCCGTTTCGGCGTGCACTGACGCGTCGTCTTCTTGCACCCGTCGGTTGTGACCCGATCCGAGCAGCGTCCCATCGCGCAAGAACAGCGCCGCGCCGATGGGAATACCGCCTTCGTTAAGGCCTAACACGGCTTCGTCGTAGGCCGTGACGAGCATCTGGCGCGCGAGTACTCGCGCGAGTGGCGACTTGGGGGTGGTCATGGACTCAGTATGCTCCAGCACCGTGACCAGAGGTATCTATTCCGTCGACATCGGATCGCAGCGCGTTGATCTGCCGGTGGTGTCGTTGAACGAGAATCTGGCCCTGGCGCTGCTCATCACCGTGGATATGGGTATCGCCTTCATGGCCAAAGCCGGTGAAGAACTGGCCGAGGTTCTCGCGCCCTACGACCTCGACGTGGTGGCGACGGTGGCCACCATGGGCATACCGCTGGCGGTGGAGGTGACGCGCCACCTCGGTCTTGACCAGTACGTGGTCTTGCACAAGACCCCCAAGATTCATCTAGCCGACGCCGTCAGTGAACCGGTGCGTTCGATCACCACGGACGCCGAACAGCGCCTGCTCTTTGACCGCGCCCGACTCGACGACGTTCGAAGCAAGCGCGTGGCAATCGTCGACGACGTCATTTCAACGGGCGCGTCCACCGGGGCGACGCTGCGACTGCTTCGCGGGGTGGGCGCGCACGTGGTCGTCATTGGCACACTGGTCACCGAGGCGTCGCTCTGGCGCGCGGCCCTGGGTGAGGACGCGCCCATGGTGCGCGCGCTCGGCTCGATTCCCGTGTTTCGCCCTGACGGATCAGGGGGCTTGGTCGAGGACTGGAACGGTTAGCCCCAGTCCTCGAAGCGGGATGATGCGGTGAATCGTTAGTTCGATGGTTCGAGTTCTTTCTGTCGCTTGACCTGACGAGCGACGTTGCCCGTTATCTTTTCGAGTACGAAGTAGACCACCGCCGCGACGACGATCCCGGCTTCAATGGAAAAGTCGGCACCGCCGTACCAGCCAGCGCTACATACCCCGTGCACGAGCGAGCCCGCGCACGCGCCGCCGTAGTGATTCGAGATCGGTGTCATCCAGTGAAACGGGAAGTTGACCGGTGGCGGCGCCTTCGAGAAAGCCACCGTCGCGCTAACCAGACCCGCCACGAAGGCCACGATGGCGCTCCAATTGATGCCGCTGGCGCCCACGAAGTACAAGCTCCCTCGATCTTGTCGCTGCATCTCCGCGGCGCTGTAGCGATACTTCCTCATTAACCAGTCGACCATCATGATCGCGAACCACGGCGCGATCCAGACAATGATGACCCCGACGAACTCCTTCATGTACAGCGAGAAGGTCGACTGGAACTCGGCGTAGATAGTCAAGCCGCACGCCAGGAACGAATCCAGCACCACGGCCTGGTAGCGCTTGAGCCGAAGTCCCATCGCCTGGAGTGACACGCCCGAGGAGTAGAGGTCGAGTGAGTTGATGCCAAAGAGTTGCGCGATGGCGAACAACAAGAACAGGACGACGACCCAACTCGGGATGTAGTGCTGGGCGTGCAGCGCCTCAAAGGGGTTCGCTCCGTTCCAGGCCGCGACTTGGGCGTTCGTCGACAGGAACGTGAACGTCGCGGCGCCCAGAATCATCATGATGATCTCGGGTATGGCGGTACTGACGAAGATCCACCAGACGATTGACCACTTCTTGGCGTCGCGCGGCAGGTAACGGGTGTAGTCGTTGCCGCACTCCGTCCAGCCCAGACCCGACAGGGCGATCGTAAAGGCCAGCCCCGCGGTGTAGAGCTGCCAACCGCCGCCGAAGCCCTTGAAGGTGGCCGAACCGTGTCGAAAGTCGTAGATGGCGAGCAGGACGAAGATGGCGCCAAAGGGCAGAATGAGCGCGCGAAGGACCTTCACCATGGTCGCGTGGCCCAGGTAGGGCATCACCGCTTGAATGGTCGCGGCGAGAATGATGAAGACGACTTTGAGCGGCGTGGAGACGTTAACGCCCGCCATCTGGAACAAAACGATCGCGGCCCCCACGATGAGAATGAGGCCTTCGGTCTCAAAACCCAACTGCGTGACCCAGTTGAAGAAGCTCACCAGGCGCGACCCGCGCGCGCCAAAGGCCGCCCGAGAGATGGCGAAGGCGGTCGTTCCCGCCTCGGGCCCTTGCAACGACGCCAGCCCGAGGAGAAAGAAAGAAAGATTGCCAATGATGATGATGCTGAGTGCCGTGTAGAAGCTGAAGCCAAAACCCATTAACAGCGCGCCGTAAATGAAGTACTCGACGTTGATGGCCGACCCGGCCCACAACGCGCCTATATTTCGAGGCGAGGCCCAACGTTCGGACAATGGAATGAAGTCGATGCCGTGCTGTTCGACATGAAAAGCCGGGTCGCCTGGGGATCCGTCATGTGAATCGAAAGTTAACGCCACGCGGGTGTCCTCCCTATTAAATAAGTCCCCCGTGCCGACTCCGTGAGGCGCTACTTGTACGCGCCAAGTATGCCCGAAACGAAGCGGCCGCGAGCGGGTATCGAAACGATTTCTTGCCCAGTTAACATTTCTGGGATTTAGTGGCTTCTTACCCTCTTTCAACGGAGAGCACATACTCACGCGTCACACTGTCATAAGTCCAACGACGTGGTGGCCGAATAAGGAAAGAACCGGAGGTCTTTCGGATGAGTCAAGATGATAAGGCGAGTCGACTTTTCCGGCACCACGCTCCAGGTCCGACCATTGGGAAACGGCAGCCCCAGAAGTAAAAGCGCTTATTTGCCCCCTTTTTCAGGACCCAGGCGGCCCTCCCTCCGCCTGGGTCCTGAAGTAATTCTTCGCCCCAAGAGATTTCATAGGTGTACTGGCTGGTTGGCCAGTTCTTGCTAAGTTTCGCGCAGTGGGGAAACTGCACAAGGCGGTCTCCTTGGGGGAAAGCAGGACTCAGATGTCTTCAACGTTCGATCGTCGTTCGTTCCTAACTCATTCCGCGGCCACGATTGGCGGCGTCGCCATGGCGGGCACCGTGGTCGACGGACTTCTCGCCAACGTCGCCGGTGCGGTCGTGGGCGTCAATAAGGGTAAGCCCAAGAGGGGCGGCACCTTGACCGTGGGAACTCTCTCCGACGTGCCCAACTACCACATCTTTAACGGATCACAGGGCAAGATGGATGCCTCGGGCTTCTGCGTGGCGAATGCACTATATGACCCTCTTTTCGTGATGTCCAAGAACGGGAAGACTGCCTTGCCGATGCTGGCACTTTCGGCGACGCCGAGCGCTAACTACACGGTGTGGACCGTCAAATTGCGCCAAGGCGTGACCTTTTCGAACGGCGACCCTTTTAATGCCACCGTTTGTGTCGCGAACTATACCGCCGCGAACGCCGACCCGACGGTCGGTCTGGCGATTAAGCCCATCATCGCGTCGGTGAAGATGGTGGACGCGTACACGGTGGACTACAACTTGGTTATACCGTTCTCGGCGTTCCCGATCTCGCTCGCGGAGCCGCAGACCGCCTACATGGCACACCCCTCGTCATTCTCGCCAACCTTCACGGGCAACCCGGTCGGCACGGGGCCCTTTATGGTGAAGTCGTGGCAGGTGGGCGTGGAGTCCCAGTTTGTCCGAAACCCAAACTATTGGCGCGCCGACGCCCACAACCGCCAGTTGCCGTACCTCAAGGGCATCAACTTCAAGACCATCGTGGACAATTCGTCGCGCAACCAAGCGCTCCAGAGTGGCTCGGTGGACATGATTCTCCAGCAAGATGGCACGGAGATCGCGGCGTTTAAGAAGATGAGTCACGTCTCGTACGTCACCGACATCAGTTCGCCCGTCGACCCAGCGATCAACTGCCTCATCTTTAACACGACGGCGACGTTGAATCAGTACTTCTGTTGGGCGGGTGAGTTCGCGTCCATCGGGGTGCCGGGAACGTTGCCGTACATTCTTCAGGGCAAGGCCGCGCCCGCCGGGGTCCAAGACGCCGACTGGGTCGGCACCCTGGGCGCGGTCAACCCCTCGACATTGCAGTGGGACACGACCTTGAAGCCGGTGGTTAACGACGTGACTATTCGTACAGCCGTTGCGATGGCGATCAACCGCAATACGTACTTCAAGGTGATCGACAGCAAAGTGGGCTCGGTGGCGGACGGAATCTTCCGAAAGGACTCGCCCTTCTACAAGAATCCCGGTTGGCCCGCGTACAACCCCACCAAGGCGAAGGCCCTGGTGAACGCGTACAAGGCAGCCCACAACGTCACCGAAGTTGGGTTTTGCATCGAGACGGTGTCGGGGAGCTCCTCGTCGCTCCAAGCGTTCTCCTTGTTCCAGCAGCAGTTGAAGGCAGTGGGCATCACGGTGACGCCGCGGCCTTCGGTGCAGAGCACGTTGATCAACAACGTGATCTACGGCGAGTTCGACTGCTCTGAATGGAACCAGTTCGGTGGCGTTGACCCGTCGCTGAACTACGTGTGGTTCCTTTCATTGAACGCGACGGCCTCACCGGCCGTCGGGGGACTCGGGATGAACGCCCTTCCTGCCGGCACGTTCATCGCGGGAGCCGTTAACTTCGCCCACCAGGGTGACCCCACGGTCGAGTCCGCCATGTTGTCGGCGCTCGCGGCCAAGTCCGGTTCGGCCGCGGAGAAGACGGCGTGGCAGACGGTNNACGTGCAGAACTGGGTCTCGGGGACCGCAGGCGACGGGACGACGCCGGTCCTCAGCCCCAACCAGGGTTCGGCGCGGTGGGACCAAATTTGGAAGTCGTAGTTCGACCCATATAAATGTCACGAACGGGCGGCGCGAAAGCG
>PKXH01000094.1 GCA_003133405.1 Acidimicrobiaceae bacterium
CCAGTCAATGGGGTAAAGGACTGTTGGAGCGGGCGACGGGAATCGAATCCGCGTTCTCTGCTTGGGAAGCAGATAGGCTCCAGAAAACGTTCGCCACGTCTCCCCTGATGAAACCAACGTTCAGACGAATTGGACTTTGAATCGGCCGAGCGTGGGCACTTGACGGGCACTTGCATCGCTCAACTTCGCGCGTGGCTCACAATTGCGATGGTACGGACTGTCTCCGCCAAGGGGTGGTCGGAGAACATCGGCGCTATGGGCACCTCTAATTTACCTGGATTGTTAAGCACTTATGTGAAAGTCTCCATCAAACACATCGCGATTGATTGCTAGCCTCACAAGCGGTGGCCGTTGAATCGGGTGCTGTCAGAGGGAGTTGAAAGCAGACGTGACCAAACCGACTCAATGGCCTGTCTATCGTTCCTTACGTGAGGCTCGTCACCTCGGTGGCACGGAGCCTAGGTCTCGAGTGAGTGTGTACTCGCATTGATCCGAAAGATCGCAAACACGTGGGTACGAAGTGGTCGACGACTTCTAGCTCAACTTGGAGCGACGAGCGCGTTGACAGTTGTTGCCTCCTCCGCTGTCGTCGCTCTGTACGTTATTGGCTGGTTTGACAGTGGATTACTCGATTGGTTGAACCGAAAGCAATTGTTCGAAGCTGTCGTGATCGTAGTGTTGTTGGAACTGCTAATTCGAGTCAGTCGGCCTCCGGATCAGTCAGGTCCGGTCGTGTATACCGACGAGATCGATGCGCAGGCAAAAATCTTCGAAGTCACAGGATCCAGGCGGATTGAGTCTGCGACGATCTTGTCGGCCGGGTTATCTAGCCGTCGAGCGCTGGTGACAAGGCTGGTTCAAGCAGGCGTAACTGTTAAAGTCCTCGCACAGGATCCAAAGACTTCGGTTGATAGGAGTGACGCCCGTAGAACGCTAGACACGATTGAGTTGATAAAAATGGATTGCGCGTCGCTTCAAGGTCATCTCGAACTCTATTTTCACGAGGATCTAGCGTCTCTTCGTGCAGTTGTGCTTCGAGAACGCTCCAACGGCGTAAAGCATGCTTTCGTTGGCTGGTACACCTATCGGGAAAGCAACTCTCAGGTTATTGGTAGCTCGCATCCGACACTCTATTTCGACACCCGTCAGGACGGTGGGCGTAGCGTAATTGACTGGATAGAAGCCGAGTTAGAGCGGCACTTAATGGCCGCATATCTGGTGCCAGTGGTGAAATAAAAGTCGTGACTAGAGCGGCCGCAAATTGGGTCGTCATGACGCACGGACTGCCGGGTGTTGGCAAGACAACCGCAGCGATGGAGCTCTCCAGGCGGGGGGTGGGCGTCTATCTCTCCAATTCGCAGATTCGATCGAAGCAATCCGGACCGAACACGCTGGAGATGCGACTCAAAACCTGGCCTCGAGTGTACGCCGAGTTGTTCCGTCGACTCGAGAGCGAACTGGCTCTAGGCCAATCGGTCGTACTGGACGGGACATTCGGTCGGCGATGGCAGAGGACCTCAGTTTACTCGATTTGTGAAAGGTTCGGAGTCCCAACGTTGATTATCGCATTGCATTGCGATGAGCGAATAATTCATGAACGGATTGAGGCAGATATGCGTAGCAGGTCGGTCAAAGTTGAAGGGCGTACGCTTGCCGACTACGAATATCAGGTTGCAACATGGGAACCGATTACTGCTGACGAGTTGAGCTCCGCTTGCGTCGACATTATTGACGCCGACACGGTGTCTTGCGTAGTTTCTGGACGGACAGATATGAGTCTCCATTCGGGCACGCTTATGGATGCAGTACTTGCTTGCCTTGAGTCCGCGCGCGACGCTCATCTGATTTGAGTTGGATCGCTAGCCTTGCAATGTTTTTAGATGGTTGGTAAGTCGCACCGAGCAAGACTAAGTCGGCCGGTGCGCATCTTGAGTCGTGAGTCGTGAATGATGTGTCCGAAATGCGCGTGTGGGTGATAAGCCTTTGAAGCGTTCCGATAGGCCTTCTCAATCTCTTCGTTGGTGGCTGTTTGAGACACCCCGAATAGCTCGTAGTAGGTAAGGCCCACCGGTGAAATATGGCTCCTGGATGCGACACCCACACTTCGCGGCAGAATGCTCTCCCATGATACAATCTTCACCTGTTGGGTGAATTGATGTTTGAGAACCGTGCTATCATGTATTCATGCCAAGGGTGAAGAAAATCAACAATGCGAGTCGAATTCGAAGACCACGAGTTGCGCCGGCTCTACGTGGAGCCGGATTATCGAATGTCTGGAATCGGTGTCGAACTAACTCGTGCGTTTCGCAAGGTGGTCGGAATATTGGAGGCCGCGAAGGACGAACGGGACCTGCGAGCACTGAGGTTTCTCCACTTCGAGAAGCTCGAGGCCGATCGGAGCGGGCAGTATTCGCTGCGCCTGCACAAGCAATGGCGGTTGATCATCACGTTGAGAACCGTTGAAAGGGACAAACTCATTGTCGTTATTGAAGTCGTCGATTATCACTAAATGAACGGAGGACATAGTGACAAGTGTTCTTACTCCAGCTGAAGTGTTTCCTCCCGGTGACTACTTGCGGGATGAGTTGGAAGAACGGGGATGGACTGCAAAGGAGTTCGCGGAGATTCTTGGGCGGCCCGCGCAAGTCGTATCAGAGATACTGAATGGGCACAAGCAGATAATGCCTGAGACGGCGCTTGCCTTTGCGGAGGCACTCGGTACGAGCGCCGAATTGTGGACTAATTTGCAGACCAAATTCAACTTGCACGAGGCCAAGGCGTTGCGACCAACCGTGACCGACGTGACTCGTCGTTCGTTGCTTCGCTCCCGCGTTCCTGTGGCCGAGTTGCGGCAACGCGGATGGCTTCCTGATTCTGATGATCTCGACGTTCTCGAGCCCGCGGTCAAGGATCTTCTTGGGATCTCGAACCTGAGTGAAGAGCCACTCTTCCTCGTTGCTGCACGTCGGACAAATACAACTGCGTCGTTCTCGGTGCAGCAGACCGCGTGGCTTGCCCAGCTTCGCCGTGTTGCCCAGGACCGGAGAGTGTCGAATCTAGATACTGAGAGAGTACGTAACTTGGCAGAAGATTTGGTGCACCGAATCCATGATCCGACGGACCTTAGCCAACTGGAGCAATGGCTTGCCGAAGTCGGAGTAGTACTAGTCACGCTGTTGCCGCTGAAGTCCAGCAAACTGGACGGTGCAGTAATGATCCTCGAAAGCGGAGTTCCGGTCATTGGACTCACGAGTCGGGGTGACCGGATGGATAGTTACGTATTTACGTTGCTTCATGAACTGGCTCACATCTGTTTGGGTCATCTTGAAACTGGTGCCGTTAGAACGGACGAGGACATTGTTTCGGCGACTGGTCTTGACGATGTCGAGGAGGCGGCCAATCGTCAGGCTGCAAATTGGATTCTCTCGGAGGAAACTGCAATGCCAGAAGGAAGACCTTCCTTGGGAACAATTCTCCAACTCGCCCATCGTCATCGGATCCATCCAAGTTTTGTGATCGGTCGCATGCAGCGTGAACGTCAAGATTGGGGACTGCTTCGCGGGTCGATTCCGCGTGTTCGCTCTCACGTCACGGCGGAGAGTTGAGGAACACCTGATGACCGTCACCTTGGGTGTTCGCTCCCAAACACTTCGGGAATCCTTCTCTTTCTACGTAGGGGGTCGCGACCCAGAGCGAATTCGAGCGTGCGCCGAGTTGGCGGACGCCGTTGTCGTCTCCGGGGTCAGCGGTCCGTCCACTGTACGAAGGCTTCGAGATTCTGGATGGGACGGTTTGGTCCTTTTTGACGGGGTTGCATACGACAAGCGCGAGTCGAAACTCGACCCCTCGAAGTGGTTCGACGATCAGTTCGATGCTAGAGCGGATCGACTTCTTACACCGGGACAATGGGTGAGTTCGGAGTTAGGTCACCTACCGTTTGCGGCTCAAATTGAGAACGAGGTGAAGTTGGCGACTTCGCACGACGCCACCTGTCTCCTCGCGGTGGATCGCCGTTGGTTCACCCAGTCGACCCTCATGGACGACATGCTGCTAAATCTCCGCGAACTCCGGCTGCCTATTGCTCTCGTTCTCGGTGACACCAGTGACCCCATGGGTTATTCCGGGGCCGTTGATTCACTTGTTTCGGTTAGTACGCGGGTCGATGACCTAACTATCCTTCGTTGTGACCAAGCGGGAATCGGAGCTCTTGCCTTTGGCGCTACCCATGCCTCTCTTGGTTTGATAACTCGTCATCGTCACGTTGTACCCCCCGATGTCCGGTCGTTTGCCAGACAAAATGATCGATCCGCCAGGGTGTTCGTGAGAGACCTGTTGGATTGGTTTACTGCCAGCAGAATCGGGGAGTGGTCGACCGCGAGCGTGACGCCAAATTGCAATGCCTCGTGTTGTGAGGGTCAACCAATTCGTAGGTTTCTTGATGATCGATTCAAGACGGCGGCCGATCTTCACAATCGTACGGTACTGGCGGCACTAGCGGAAGAGGTTCTTACCGCTCCAGCGGAAGACGGTGTTCGCCGACGCGAATTTGGTCGTATCTGCCAAGAAGCAGTTGATCGTTACGGAACCATGGGGAGTTGGTGGACCGAAATCAAACCAAAGCGACAACTTACTCAGTGGGCGTTATTCTGCTGATCCAATTTCGATAGGCAAGTTCGGCTTGCCACCAGCGAAAAACTGCTGGTCGACCTCGAACTGCTTCGCCGGGTCCTACTAGTTCATGGGTGCGAATGCCATCGAATGCCAGAACGCCGACTCCTAGCAACGTTGCCTTAAGGAGCGTTGCAGTGGCTTTGGGCGACCTTCCATCTGTCGAGGTGTTCCAAATCGCCGTTCGACGGATTGTGGGAGGATGCGAAGCTGCCTTATTGACCGCGCGAGCCAACGATCTGTCTGAGGCACTGATCCATTTGATCGCTCCCGCGGGTTGGTACATCCGTATGAAATCATTCCCACTGTGCTCAACCCAACGGTCGTCCGCCTCCATCAAGGTCATGCAGTCCATTTCGCTGAATGATCTCTTTGGGAAGGAGATTCCGTATGGCAATTCCCAAAGCGCGTGCAATAGGCCTGTGGATGTGGCAGCACCAAGACCCACTTGTTGTCGTCTTAGGTGCTCGAACGAATTCAATCGAAGGCCAGCGATATAGCGACGACCATCAACGCAGAGTGGCACTGGTATTTCCAAACAAGGTAAATCCGAGCGAGTGGTTGTAGATTCGTTAACGAAATCCATACCCGAAATGCCCATCACTTAGCACTCGAATCGTTCATTTCGAGGGGTCGCCCAACAGCGGACGTGGTCCCGGCGGGTGACTAATAGTTGATGATGAAATTTCCGCCCTAACTTCCTTCCGGTACTGGCGGATCTTGAATCCGAGGACATCTCCGTCGAGTCGCGCTTGCCAGATCAAGGTAGCCACTATGTCAGACCGCGAAACTTGATTTCCCTCTTTACGCGCGAGTTCGAGGAGTCTCTCCAAGCGGTCGTCCACCGCCTCCGGCAAAACGAATTGCGGTCGTCGTCTAGCCACATCTTGACCTTAATCATGAATAATTCATGAATCGAGTCAAAATTGGATCGGAGGAGCATCCGAGGCAATTTGTGTTCCCGATGACATGATGATAGAATGACTTATATCCATGAGTGGTAGGAGGGTAATAATGCTTGATGAGGAAGCAGTACGGACAATTATTGGGGCACTTGAATCGGCATCCGATTCGATTCGCCACGCTGCGGACGCACTTCGTGGCACCTTGGAGCAAGGTGCACTTGATGGACATGAGCGAACTGAACAGTATGCCAATGCCGTCATGCGCGCGAAGGAGATTCACCCCGCATTGGGACCACGGCAGGCTGAGATCCTTGAGGAGCTAGAAATTGCTGGCGCTGACGGGACAACGACGGGAGTCATCTTCAGAAAAATTGGCTATCCGCAACCGGACGTGTACTTGACGCTCCGAGGTCTGGTAACGCGCGGCTTGGCAGAAAAGGATGAGTCAGCCAGCCCGCAGCGATACCGCTTAGCGAGTGCACTTAGGAGTTGATGGTGGAGATACCGTCCGACCGGTTGAAAGTTATTCAACGTCGCTGGATTCTCGCTCTGCGAGAAGTGAGATCCCAGTGGCAGATCGTTCCGAGAAGTAATGAACCGCGAGTGTCGCGTTGCGACAATGCTGCGATAGTCAGACGTGGCGAACAGGAGCGAATAGTGGCGAAAGCCAACAGCAAAGTCCGCAACGACTTTGTCAGTCGTGGCAACGAAATCAAGCGTGGAGCGGGCGACGAGAATCGAACTCGCGTTCTCAGCTTGGGAAGCTGATGTTCTGCCGCTGAACTACGCCCGCGTGGTTTAAAGGTTAGTGCGACGTAATGTCACTACGTGCTGCCGCGTCGCTAGTTCGTCTCGGCGTCCGTTGGAGGAGTGACCTCGTTTGACGGTTCGGCGGTCGTAATGGTTCGGGGCCGAGGTTGGCCGATCCCCGAGGCGAGCATCGCTGAATTCGGTATCTTCAACACACCGTCGTCGGTTCGAACCGTCACGTACGTAAGTCCAATGCCTAGGACCTCGCAGTCCAGAACGCCCAGCACCCCCGAGCGGACGCGAATGCTGTCACCCACCACAAAGGGCCGAGTGAATAACAGCACAATGGCCGCGAAGATGTTCGAGAGGCTCTGTTGGGCCGCAATGCCGAGAATGACACCTGCGAGACCGGCGCCAATGAGCAGATGTTGCAACGAGACCCCGAGCACCGCGAACATGGCGAAGAGCAGAATGAGGTAACCCACGGCCGTAGCGACCAGGCGAAGGGTGGCGCCCGCGCCGAGGTTGGAGCGTCGTGCCAACTGCTGGCCCAATCCTTTGGCGAGGAATCGAACGGCGGAGGCGCCCGCGATCAAGAGCACAAACGCGGCGCTCCAACCGATGACTTTTGCGTGCGCCGACGAGTTGGTGATCTTGCCAAAGGCGGTGCCGGCGACCAACGCGGCCAGCGCGACGACACCCGCGATGAACGCCTTTAACCATTCGCGCTTCAACGCGCCCGTCATCTTGAGGGTTTTCTCTCTGGCCATTGGGGACCACTGTATAGAACTGCTCCGCGTTCACCGAACGGGTGCGACACATCTCGATGATGCGGTGGGCGCCGCCGCGATGGGACGTTCATCGAGGAAAGTCGAGGGATTGGCTAATTAGCCGCGTGGGTCCCGGCTCTAGAGTGAAACGAGACCCTCCACACGGAAGAGTTCATGACCGTTCACGCCACCGAAATCATTCGTACCGAGGACCTCACCAAGGTCTACCCGGGGATGGACGTCGCCGCGGTGGACGCGTTGAATCTGAAGGTCCATCAAGGCGAGATCTTCGGCCTGCTGGGACCTAATGGCGCGGGCAAGACCACCACCGCGGGCATCTTGACCACGCGCGTCGTCCCGACGTCGGGCAATGCGTACGTCGCGGGCATCGATGTTCGTAAGCATCCCTCGCTGGTGAAGCAGGTGTCGGGCATCGTGTCCCAGCAGAACACCCTCGACCGACAGCTCACGGTGCGCGAGAACTTGTACTTCCACGGACGTCTCTTTGGCATCGGTGCGAGGGAGTCGCACCGTCGAAGCGACGAACTCTTGGAGCAGTTCGCTCTCTCAAGGTGGGCGAAGGCGTCGGTGTACGCCCTCTCGGGCGGCATGGCCCAGCGCCTGATGGTGGCCCGGGCGATCTTTCATAGCCCCGCGGTGCTCTTCATGGACGAACCGACCGCTGGACTCGATCCCCAGAGTCGTCTGGCTCTCTGGGACATGTTGGAGGGCCTCAATAAGTCGGGCCAGACCGTCGTCTTGACCACGCACTACATGGAAGAGGCCGATCATCTCTGCGATCGGGTGGCCATCATGGATCACGGCCGGATCCTGGCGCTCGACACGCCGACCCAATTGAAGCAGAGCACGGGCGCGGACACCATCGTGAGCGTGAAGGTGACCGCCGACGGCGAGAGGCTCGCGGCGGCGCTCGCCCAAGAACTCGAGGGCGTCGTGGGCACGCGCGTGGTCGACAACGTCGTCTCGCTCGACGTGCAAGGCGTCGAGCGCCTCGTGCCGCGAGTGGTGAACGTGGCCGAGGGCATCGGCGTGCAAATCCTCGACCTGGCGGTCGCGGAGCCGAGCCTGGAAACGGTCTTCATAAAGCTGACGGGTAAGGAGTTGCGAGAGGTATGACCACCGAGACCATTCACGTCACACCGACGCGCACGGTGATGGCCGCGAGTCGCTACGCGCTGGGCGCACTCATCTTGCGCGACCTGGTCGTGCTACGTAAGACGTTTCGTGAGTTCGTGCTACGCACATTGATCCAGCCCTTCTTGTTGTGCTTCGTCTTTCTCTTCGTGTTCCCGAAGATCGGCCAGGCGGTGGGTGGCGCCGGGGCTCGCGGGGCGTCGGACTTCGCGACGGTGTTGGTGCCCGGGGTCGTGGGCATCTCGATCATGTTCCAGGGCGTGCAGTCGATCGCGCTCACCATGGCCCAGGAGTTCGGCTTCACCCGCGAGATCGAGGACCGCGTGCAGGCGCCGTGTCCGATATGGCTGGTCGCGATGTCCAAGGTGCTCTCGGGCGCGGTGCAGGGACTGATCGCGGCGCTGATCGTCTTTCCCATCGCTTCGGTGGTGCACGCCGCGGGCGTCACGGCCGACCTGTCGCTGCACTGGCTCATCATCCTCACGATCGTGCCGATCGCGTGCGTGACGATGGCCGGGTTGGGCCTCGTCCTCGGGACCTCGTTCGAGGCGCGCAACATCGGCTTGATGTTCGGCTTCGTAATCCTGCCCATCACCTTTTTGGGTGGTACCTACTATCCCTGGACCCACCTGGCGCCGGTGAAGGTCGGGGGGTTTCACTGGCTCCAAACGCTCGTTTTGATCAATCCTTTGATCTACGTCAACGAGGGCATGCGCGCGGCCTTTACCGACGCGCCGCACATGCACCTCTACGTGGTCTACCCCGTGATGATCGGCTTCGGGACGGTCTTCTTGGCACTGGGGCTGCGGAACTTTCGTCGTCGGGTCTTGTCCTAGAGCGCAAGGCGCCGTCACTGACTCGACCAACGTAATTGGGTGAAACGAGTATCGTGACCTATTAATGGTGCTCTCGGATCGGTCCATCAAAGAGGCGCTCAAAAAGGGCCGACTGATCATCGAACCCTTGGGCGAGGACTGCGTCCAGCCCTCATCGGTGGATCTACACGTCGATCAGTACTTTCGCGTCTTTCGCAATCACTCCCAGCGGATCATCGACGTGCGCGAAGCCCAAGAGGACCTCACCGAGCTCATTGACGTGGGCACCGAAGCGCCGATGATCCTGCACCCGGGTGAGTTCATGCTCGGTTCGACGACCGAGCGCATCGCGATCCNNTCGACGCCGGCTGGGACGGGCACATCACCCTGGAGTTGTCCAACGTGGCCAACCTGCCCATCACGCTCTATCCGGGCATGAAGATCGGTCAGATCAGCTTCTTCGAGATGACCACGCCGGCCGACCGCCCCTACGGCTCGTCGGGGCTGGGCTCGAAGTACCACGGTCAACGTGGGCCGACCCCGAGTCGTTACTCGGAGAACTTCAAGAAGTAGTCGCGATGACCCGTTCGAAGAGCCCATCGTGTTAGCTCGGATCCTCATCGGACTGGCCATCACGGTGATCGCCTTTAGTGTCGCGGGACGGCGGTTCTACTGGTTGTCGCGCCTCATTCGCGCGGGCCAGCCCGCCCCGCGGCGCTGGCAGGGACTGCGCAAGGTCGCCGACGCCGAAGTCGTCGAGGTCGCCGGTCAGAAGAAGCTGCTGCGCTGGACCGTGCCGGGACTCGCGCACTTCTTTACGATGTGGGGCTTTGCGGTTTTGATGACGACGATCCTCGAGGCGTACGGTGCACTCTTCGAGCGCAGTTTTCACATCCCTTGGATCGGCCAGAGCAACTGGCTGGGCTTCGTGGAGGACTTCTTCGCCACGGCGGTCTTGGTGTCGCTCGTCGTCTTTGCGATTATTCGAGTGAAGAACGCGCCGGCCCGTAAGGAACGCGCCAGCCGCTTCTTCGGCAGTCACACCCGGGCGGCCTGGCTGGTGCTGGTGATGATCGCGCTCGTGATCGTGACCCTGGTGCTCTACCGCGCTGCGCAGATCAACACCGGCCACTTCCCCTACGGCCAGTCCAAGTGGGCCTTCGCGAGTCACGTGGTGGCGACGTGGCTACGTCCCCTGGGCGTGGGCGTGAACAGTGTGCTCGAGGCGTTCTTTCTACTCGCCAACGTCGCGGTCATCGCCGGCTTTCTCGTGTTCGTCTCCTATTCGAAACACCTGCACATCTTCCTGGCCCCGATCAACGTGGGTGTCTCGCGTCGACCCCGGGCCCTGGGCGGACTCGACAAGACGCCCAACATGGACATGGAACAGGTGAGTGAGGACACGGTCTTTGGCGCGGGCAAGATCGAGGACTTCACTTGGAAGCAGATGCTGGATCTGGCGACGTGCACCGAGTGCGGCCGATGCCAGAGCGTCTGTCCGGCCTGGACGACCGGCAAGCCGCTCAGTCCCAAACTGCTCATCATGGGGCTGCGCGACAACATGTTCGCCTCGGCCGATCGGCTGCTCTCCAATGAGAGTGACGGCGCCGTGGCGACGTTGGTGCCCACCACGATCGACCCCGACGTGCTCTGGTCGTGCACGACGTGTGGCGCCTGCGTGGAGCAGTGCCCCGTGGACATCGAGCACATCGACGCCATCATCGACATGCGCCGCTACGAAGTGCTGATGGAGTCGAGGTTCCCCTCCGAAGCCGCGCTCTTGCTGCGCAACATGGAGAATCAAGGAGATCCATGGGGACTCGGTTCGAGCAAGCGCACCGAGTGGCTGGGCGCGTTGGACTTTGAGGTGCCGGTCTTTGACGGCGCGATCCCCGACGACGTCGAGTACCTCTACTGGGTGGGGTGCGCGGGCTCGCTCGACGAGCGCGGGCGCAAACAGGTCGAAGCCACGGCGCGCATGTTGCACCGCGCCGGGGTGAACTTTGGCATCCTCGGTCCGCGCGAGTCGTGCACCGGCGACCCGGCCCGGCGCCTGGGTAACGAGTATCTCTACCAAGAGATGGCCAAGACCAATATCGCCACGTTGGATGAGGTGGGCGCGAAGAAGATCGTCGCGAGCTGTCCGCACTGCTTTAACACCATCAAGAACGAGTACCCGGCCCTGGGCGGGAACTACGAGGTCCTGCACCATTCGGAACTGCTGAGTCATTTGGTGGCCTCGGGACGGCTCGTGCCCGGTGTGTCGTATCACGGCACCGTCACGTACCACGACCCGTGCTACCTCGGACGACACAACCGCGTCTTTGACGAGCCGCGCGACGTGCTCGACGCGATTCCCGGTCTGACCAAAGTGGAGATGGGCCGGTGTCGTGAGCGGGGGTTCTGCTGTGGCGCGGGGGGCGCGCGCATGTGGATGGAAGAGACCATCGGCAAGCGCGTCAACATGGACCGCACCGAAGAGGCGCTCAACACCGGGGCCGACGTCATTTCCACGGCGTGCCCGTTTTGCATGATCATGCTCGACGACGCGGTGAAGGCCAACGGGCGAGGCGACGACGTCGCGGTCCTGGACATCGCCCAGGTCGTCGAACGCTCGCTGGGTTAGCACCAGCCGGGGCGTTCCTGGCCGTCAGTAGTTCATACTCCCGAAACACGTTGCTAACGATTATGAAATTCTTAATTGGCACACTGAACTCAACATTTGAGGTCAACGGCGCCCTCTCCTAGTTGAAAAGGAGTGGACGTGCTCACTGCGACGAGTTATATCCCCTATCCCCACTGGCTGAATCCGGCGGACAACACGTGGCAACTCGTGGCCGCGACGCTGGTCGGGTTGATGAGCTTGCCGGGCATCGCCGTTCTCTACGGGGGCCTCGTTCGAAAGAAGTGGATCGTCAACACGATGTTGATGGTCTTTTCGGCCTTCTCGATCACGCTGGTCGTGTGGATGCTCTGGGGCTACAACATGGCCTTTGGGGTGCTGTCGCACTTCGGGCCGACGGGCTCGTTCTGGAGCGGCTTCATCGGGCACTTTGAGCCCCTGGCGACCGCGAGCTCCGAGCAGGGCCAGGCCGTCTCGGGCGCCAATACGCTCATACCCTTCCACTTTCCCACCGCGACGCTCGCCTACTTCCAGTTCGTCTTCGCCGCGATCACGCCCATCTTGTTTCTCGGCGGTCTCGTCGGGCGACTGAAGTTCAAGGCGTGGCTGCTCATCGTGCCGCTGTGGATCACCATGATCTACTGCGTGAACGCCGCGCTGCTCTGGGGCGGCGGCTTCTTCGCCCAAAAGGGCGCGGTGGACTACTCGGGTGGGTACGTCATCCACCTCTCGGCCGGCGTGGCCGCCTTCGTGGGCGCGTGGATCGTCGGACCTCGTCGCTGGCAAGATCGAGAGAACGCCTTTCCGAGCAACCTGATGATGGTCGCGGTGGGCGCGGGCATCCTCTGGCTGGGCTGGAACGGCTTTAACGGAGGCGACCCGTTCTACGCCGGCGCGGACGCGGCCTCGGCCGTGCTCAACACCAACGTCGCCACGGCCGCCGCGCTCCTCACGTGGATGTTCTGGGACATGTTCGCCTCGAAACAGAAGAAACCGACCTTCCTCGGCGCGATCAACGGCATGATCTGTGGACTGGTCGCCATCACGCCCGCCGCGGGGTGGGTCAACGGGACCGGCGCGTTGATCATCGGGCTTATCTCTTCGACGGTGGTGTGGCTAGCTTGGAACTTCCTCTCGAAGTGCCGTCCCTTCTCCAAGGTCGACGACGCCCTCGGGGTGGTCTACACCCACGGGTTCGCGGGACTGACCGGGGGGCTCCTGGTCGGCGTGCTCGCCGACCCGCGCATGACCGAGTACGGCATCAAGGGGCCGAACTACAAGGGCTCGGGCAACTTCTCGGTGGGCGGGTGGTTCTTCACCCACTCGTTCCACCAGCTCTGGGATCAGTTCCTCGCCGCCATGTGGATCATTGGCTACACCGCGGTCGGCACCGCCTTCATCTTCTATCTGGTTAAGTTTCTCCTCGGAGGTCTACGTGAATCCGATGAGGTCTTGCGCGAGGGCGACATCGCCATCCACGAGGAAGAGGCGTTCCCCGAGCCGACCTTCGGCGAGTCGGTCGCTACCCCCAGTCACACCCACTCGGACAACGTCTAAGGAGAGATCATGAAGCTAGTTACCGCCGTCATCAAACCGTTCAAGCTCGACGAGGTCAAAGTGGCCCTGCAGGGCGTGGGGGTCACGGGGATGACCGTGACCCAGGCGCGAGGCTTCGGGCGCACCGGAGGTCACATCGAGATCTACCGGGGCAAGGAGTACGAGTTCGACTTCGTGGACAAGATCCGCGTGGAGATCACCTGCACCGACGAGCACGTCGAAGAGGTCATCGACGCGATCGTCAACGCCGCGAGGACCGACACGGTCGGCGACGGCATGGCCTGGGTCAGCGACGTGGAACACGTGATTCGGATTCGCACCAACGAACGAGGGCCCGAGGCCCTCTAGCTCATCCGGCCTGGCGCGCGACGGCCTCGGCGGCCCTGGCGGCGGCCTCGGGATCGCCGAGGTAGTTCGCCGCCAGGACGCTGAGTTCGTCGTCGAGGGTGAGACGATAGGGGATCCCGGTGGGGACCTCGAGTTCGGTGATCTCGCCTTCACTGATGTTCTCGAGCACCATGCGTAGGGCCCGGATCGAGTTGCCGTGCGCGACCACGAGCACCGCGCCGCCGCGCACGCCCTCGGAACGTAAGTCTTCGCCGAGCACGTCGAGAAAGTACGGCGTCACCCGGGCGACGACGTCCTTTAGACATTCGCTCTGTGGAAGGAGCTGGACCGGTACGTCGCGGTAGCGCGGGTCGAGGTGGGTGCTGCGGGGATCGGCGAGGGCCAGGGGTGGGGGCGACACGTCGTAGCTGCGACGCCAGAGCTTGACCTGGTCCAAGCCGAACTCCTCGGCCGTCTGTCGTTTGTCCTTGCCCGTTAAATCGCCGTAGTGGCGCTCGTTCAGCCGCCAGCTACGTCGAACCTTGAGCCACGAGCGGTCGGCGGCGTGCAGGGCGAGATCGGCGGTGCGGATCGCTCGGGTGAGCAGTGAGGTGTGCACGACGCGTAGGTCGAGGTCAGCCTCGCTGGCGAGGAGCCGTCCGGCGGCCCGAGACTCGTCCTCGCCCTCGGGCGAGAGATCGACGTCCTGCCAACCGGTAAAGAGGTTGAGATCGTTCCACTTGGAGCGTCCGTGGCGAAGAAGTATCAGATCGGGCACCCTTTGAGGGTAGTGGCCTAAATTCGGCTTGCGCAGGCCAGGACCTGCCGGGCTCTACCGGCCCGAAGGATGTTACGTGCGGCGTTGACGTCGGCGTGGGCACGGTGCCCACAGGCGAGACAACAAAATTCCGCTTGGTTGACTCGGTTGCCAGCTTCGAGATGACCGCACTCGGCGCACATCTGACTGGTGTAGCGGGGATCCACCGTCACGACGATCCGACCGGCGCTTTCAGCCTTGTAGGAAAGTAGTGACGCTAGGGTTGGCGGTTTCAAGTGGTGAGCGC
>PKXH01000008.1:0-1288 GCA_003133405.1 Acidimicrobiaceae bacterium
GTTGCCATCCACTCATTTTCGAAACTCCGCTGCGGAGTGCGCAGCGGATTGCACGGCTCGAGATCGACCGTCTGGTCGGGATCTCCCAGCATCGTGCGTGCCAGGAGTTCGGCGAGCACCGGACCGTGCATCACTCCGTGGCCGGCGAACCCGGCGAGGACCCAGAGCTCTTCCTCCATCCTTCCCGCGTTCGGATGCCCGTCGCTCACCTCGTCGACCGGGGCCGAGAGCACGTGCGAGATTCCGAGGTTTACGAGAGTCGGAGCACGTCTCGTGGCGGCGGCGAACCAGTTTTCCAGCATCTCTTGCTGGCCGTAGCCAGGAGGTGTGTTCGAGAGCAGCATGGAAGCTACGAGTCCGGCTCCCTCGCGTTCAACCAAGAAACCGGTGTCGAAATCGATCGTCAGCGGCACAGTGCGGTCCTCAAGGGCGGGAGTGGTCAGCGCGTAGTGCAAGTCGAGCGCGAAGACGTCGATCTCTAGACCGAGCGGCTTGAGCAGCGCCGGCGACCACAGCCCGGCTGCAACGACGACGCGACGAGCGTCGATTGTGTCCTTCGGGCCGATAACCCGATAGCCATGGCCGCGCCGTTCAATTGCCGTGACGGGGGACCACTGACGAATGTCGACGCCGTGGCTGCGCGCGCCCTTGGCCAGTGCCGCGACGCCATCGGTACCCGTGACGCGGCCGTCCTCTGGCGTGTAGGAACCGCCCGCGAGGTCGTCCGTCACGAGCCATGGCGACACCGCACTCACCCCTGCAGGGTTAAGGAGCTCCACGGGTCCCGCACCCAACTCCCGTTGCAGGTCGGCGGACTGCGAGAACTTCTGCATGACCTCTGGACGCGACGTCACCAATAGGTAGCCGCACTCATCGAACGGACAGGGCGAATCGAACTGCGCCTCACACGACTTCCAAAAGTGCAGTCCCCGCTTCGACAACTCAATCTCAAGTGGCGTCGAGAACTGCTGGCGCACACCGGAGAAGGACGCCGCGGTCATGCCACTGCCGAGCTGGTCGCGCTCTAGGAGGACAATATCTTCGACGCCTCCCCGGGCAAGGTAGTACGCCAGAGCAGTTCCCGCGATGCCGCCGCCCACGATTACGGTGTCAACACGGCGAACTGTTCCGTTGCTCACGAGCGGTCCGCCGGCTTCTCGCGCGCGATGCGGTTCCGAGTCTCATCGGCGACCCGCGACGACGTCGGACGCGGGCGCAGACAGCCCCCATCAACCAGTTGGGAGAAACGCGTCACCTAACTCCTCGTCGCCCAGTCCCGCGGTTGCAG
>PKXH01000008.1:1314-3106 GCA_003133405.1 Acidimicrobiaceae bacterium
AGCGTCCAGTCGGCGAGTTCCCCGTCGCCGTTCTGGTATCGAATGAAGCCGCCGCCCAATTCGGTCGTGGCCGCCTCGGTCACCACACGCGCGAGCTCCATAGCGGGCGCGTCGGCGAGACCGCTATAGGGCACGTCGCTCTCGCGCATCACGCGTATTCCACTGACTTTATCGAGCGTCATCGCCCTACCTCCCTCTCGAATCCTTAACTTCTCCAACTCGCCGATCCCCTCGACCGCGAGCCCCTTCACCGTCTTGATCCAGAACTTGCCTCAGAGCCTCCGTCCAGCCATGTGGCCGTCGTAGACGCTTTCCTCTATCCCGCGAGGTGAGCGGGCATCTCCTACCAGCAGTAGCTCGGGAACCAGTCCCGCGAGGGCGTGGTAGATCGCGTCCTCCGCTTTAGGAAATGTCACAAAGACGACCGCGTCGATGTCCTCCAGCACCTTTTCCACCGCACCATAGCCACCGCGCAGCACGACGGCGCTTCCCTGCGAACGCGTCAACGTCGCGACTGGGTGGAACCCGACACCGAGTCCTACCAGTCGCTCGTACGCGAGACGCCGGTTCGTGAGCTCCAAGGCCGATCCGGGAAAGATCGTCGGCGTGACGAACTCAACGTCAACACCACGCGAGGCGAGGGCGTACGCCACACCAAAGCCCTGCCAGTCACCGAACTCATCGAAAACCACCACTCGAGATCCGAGGTTCTTGGTCTCGTCGAACGCATCCAGCGCGCCGTAGACGGGAACCTCGCCCGGCAAACTCGCCGGCGCCATGGCCGAGCCCGTCGCCACCACGACCGCGTCCGGGCCGTACGAGGCCACGGTCTCTGGCAACACCTCGATGCCGAACTTGACTTTCACCCCGGCCGCTTCGCACTGGCCGGCCAGCCAGTCGACCACCTGGGCGAGTTCGCTGCGTCCCGGCAGCCTTGATGCAGTGCGCACTTGCCCGCCCAAGGTGGCGGCGCGCTCGAGAAGCACGACATCATGTCCGCGCAGGGCCGCGACCCGGGCGCACTCGAGCCCCCCCGGTCCTCCCCCCACCACCACGACGCGCCGTCGACCATCCGCGAGCGTCAACTCGCCACCCCAACGCTCTTCCCGGCTCACGGTCGGATTATGGATGCAGCGGATGCCCTCGCCTCGGTTGAGATGCCGCAAGCAGTTCATCGCGCCCACGCACGGCCGGATGTCGTTCGCCTTTCCCGTCTCGGCCTTTACAGGAAAGTACGGGTCCGCGATGAGCGCTCGGGCCATCACCACCGCATCGCAACTGCCGCCGGCGATCAACTCCTCGGCCACCCGCGGATGGTTGACGCGCCCCACGAGGAAGACGGGGATGTCCACGACGTTCTTCACGCCCTTGCCGAAACGCGACCACAGGCCGGGCTCGAACGTCATGTTGGGGATGTTGCGGGCCGTATTGAGCTCGTCGGCGTAATGACCCATGGTCACCGACAGGTAGTCGAGGAGTCCCCACGAGTCGATGGTCCCGGCAATCTCCAGCATGTCGAACTGGGAAAGCTCGCCCACGTCGAGTCCCGAACCAGTGATGCGAGCCCCGACCGCGAGGTCCCGCCCGACCGCCGCGCGCACCGCCGTCGCGACCTCCTTCGCGAATCGCAAACGGTTTTCGAGTGAGCCTCCCCATTCGTCGACCCGATGGTTCGTCAGGGGCGACATGAACTGCTCGACGAGGTTGCCGTGCGCGAAGTGCAGTTCAATGCCGGTCACGCCACCTTCGCGACAGCGGCCCGCGGCCGTGCCAAAGGCCCCAATGATCTCGC
>PKXH01000053.1:0-888 GCA_003133405.1 Acidimicrobiaceae bacterium
CCGCGTTGCTTGGTCGCGAGTCGCTTTTGAGCCACTATCAAGTGGGCTTGAGAACGTATGCCGAAGTGCTCACCCAAGATGAGTTGGCCCTCGCTGGTGGCGACGAGGTTCACGACCCCGAGATCGAGCCACACCGAAGCTCCCGTCGGCGGGAGCGGCTGGGCGGGCACGTCCACGCATCGCACACTCACCCACCACTTGGCGCCCTCGCGCTTGATGGTGATGGCCTTAGGGGTGCCGACGAGTGGGCGGTGGTAGTTGGCCTTTACCTCTCCAATACCGAGCAGGTAGAACCGGCGGTCTTCACTCTTCACCTTCCAGCCGCTCGTGTCTTCCCACTTCAGGGAGTCAAAACGACGGGCCGGCTTGAACCGGGGGAAACCAGGTGTCGCGCCACTTTTCACACGACGATAGAACGCAGCGAAGGCGCGATCGAGGCTCTTAAGTGTGCCGCGACAAAGGACAATCCCCGACGCGACGACTTCGGGGCGCACGTCGGATAGTCCCGTGAGCGTGCGACACTGGTCGAAGTAGCTGACCGAGCGCCGCTCCCACTNNGCACCGACGCGCTCTTCGAGGGCGGCGTTGTAGAGCTCGCGCTGGTAGTCAAGCTGGCGAAGAAGGGCCTGGGTCTGACGAAACGTCGGGTGCAGGCGATAGCGAAAGGTGCGACAACGCCGAAGCTCTTGGGCCACTCTCGAATCGTAGAAATGTACTGTGACATGCCGAAATAGAAGAAAATGTGACTCCGGAAATTAGGCCTCCACCAGCTGAGGCAAGATGAGACACGTGAGCCTGGAACCCATCTCAGAACGCGCTCGTCGTTGGGCTGCGACGATGGGGGGCTACGAGGGCGCCAACGACGACGTTACGGTCGCACACCAAGAC
>PKXH01000053.1:902-14022 GCA_003133405.1 Acidimicrobiaceae bacterium
CTGGCCGGCAAGACCCAGGTCTTCATCTTTCCCGACGACCACATGCGAACCCGTCTCACCCACGCGCTCGAAGTGGCCCAGGTCGCCACCGGCATCGCTCGACCGATCGGACTCAACGTGGCGTTGACCGAAGCGATCGCGCTGGGCCACGACTGCGGACACGGTCCGGGCGGACACGCCAGCGAAGAGGCGCTCGACCCCTTCGTCGTGGGTGGCTTCGACCACGCCACCTGGGGGGCCGACGTGTCACTGCTGCCCTTGAACCTCTGTCTCGAGACGTTGGACGGGGTTCGAAATCACTCATGGGCCCGTCCCGCGCCGAGTACTCCCGAAGGCGAAGTGGTCTCGTGGGCCGACCGCGTCGCCTACGTCTGTCACGACTTCGAGGACGCCGTGTCGGCGGGCATCGTCGACACCGAAGAACTGCCGGTGCTGGTACGCGAACGATGCGGCGTGCGCCGAGGTCAACAGTTGGGCGCGTTCATCAACGCCGTGATCCGCACGGTTCATTCCACGGGCGTCATCGGCATGGACGCGTACCACGCCGAAGCGTTGGCCGCATTTCGAGCGTTCAACTACGACGCCATCTACCTACGAGGCGCGTCGCGCCACCAAGCCTCCGCCGTCACCGGTATGTTGCGCGCGCTGGTCGAGTTTTTCAGCGTGCACCCCGAACTGATCCCCGACGTCGCCGCGCGCGGGTACGACCGCGAAACACCGGCGGAAGCCCTGCACGACGCCGTCGCGTACGTGGCCGGGATGACCGATCGCTACGCGTGTCGCAGCGCGCTCACCTACCTCGACTGGCCCGTCGATCTCCTGCCGACGGGAATCGATCGCTAAGGCTTCGTCGCTCCCATAAGGTCGAACTTCATCGGCGGGCCCCCGCGCATCCACTCAAGACGCAGTTCGGTGGTCTTAAGCGCCGAGCGCTCATGCGGGAAAATCCAAAAGCTCTTCGTGCGCACCGCGTTCTCCACGGCCTTGGCGACGTCGACCGCGTCGATGCCGGCGTTCACCGCGGCGGCGGCCATGTCGCGAATCACCTGGGCGTTCGGGTCCTCGTTGTAGCTCACCAGTTCGCGCGGCATGTTGCGGGTGGACTCGTGGATTCGAGTCTTGACGAAGCCCGGACAGAGCACTGATACCCCGACGTTCGAGCCGAGCAGCAACAACTCTTGAAAGAGCGACTCCGATAGACCCACCACGGCGAACTTGGCCGCGCAGTACGGGCCCATGCCCGGAGCGCCGCCGAGACCGGCCAGCGACGCGGTGTTGACTACGTGGCCCTCGTTCTGCTCCATGAAAACCGGTACAAACGCGTTAAGCCCGTAGATAACGCCGTTGAGGTCCACGTCCAGCACCCACTTCCACACCTTCGTCGGCGTGCCGATCGCGGCGCCCGCGGCCACGCCCGCGTTGTTAAAGACCAGGTGGGCGGCGCCGAACTCCTTGAGCGCGGCGTCACGCAGGGCGATGACGTCCTCTTCTTTGGTGACGTCAGTCGGCACACCGATGACCTTGGCGCCATTGGCCTTAAAGTCCTTGACGACGGTGTCCAAAGTTGCCGCTTCAATATCACCGAGTACGAGGTTGACGTTGGACTCCGCGAAGCGCTTCGCGGTCGCGAGACCGATGCCGCTCGCCCCGCCCGTGATGACCGCGGTCTTGCCTTCTAACTCCATGTTCCCCCCTCGAGGTGACTACACCAGCTTGAGTTCTTGACGATAGACCCGCGAAGGACCTTGTTGCTCGACGCGCGCCGCGAGTTCGATAAAGGCCTTCGCGGCCCCGCTGTCGGGATTGAACACGACCACCGGTTGGCCGAGGTCGCCGCCACTTCTCACCCCCGACTCGAGGGGGATCTGAGCGAGCAAGGTGATGCCCAGTTCTCGGGCCAGTTGCTCTCCCCCGCCCGCGCCGAAGATCTCGTAGCGCTGGCCGTCGTCGCCGGTGAACCAGCTCATGTTCTCAATGACCCCGCGCACCGAGAGCTTGAGCTTTCGAGCGGCGTAGGCCGAGCGTTGCGCGACGCGCTGGGCCGCCGCTTGGGGGGTCGTAACGACGTACATCTCAATGCGCGGCAAGATCTCGGACAACGTCAAGGCGACGTCGCCCGTGCCCGGGGGCATGTCGATCAGAAGAAAGTCTGGCTCATCCCACCACGCCTCGGTCACGAGTTGCTCGATGGCCTTATGCAACATCGGACCGCGCCAGATCACCGGCTGGGCGTCGTCGACGAAGTAACCCATCGAGAGACAACGCACGCCGTGCACGAGCGTGGGAATCACGGTGTCACCGAGCACGATGGGGTCATTCGTCACACCGAACATTTTGGGCAATGAGAAGCCGTACACGTCGGCGTCGAGCACGCCCACCGAGTGGCCGGCCTGGGCGAGCGCGATCGCCAGGTTCACCGTCACCGAGGACTTGCCGACGCCGCCCTTGCCCGAGGAGATACCGAGCACCCGGGTCTTGGAGAGCTTGTCGAGAAAGCGCGGCGACGCGTCGCCGTGGTCGTGCTCACCGGACTCGGCGTCACTCTTCATGGCCCCACGGAGAAAATTGCGGAGGGCCAGGCGCTCGTCGTCGTCCATGGTGCGCACCACCACGTTGGCGCCTGGCGCCCGTTCGAGAACGGCCGCTTGCAGGGACTCGAGATGGGGCCAGTTCGTCACGGGTAACACCAACTCGACGTGCACCACGCCGCCCACTTCACTGACGTCGCCGAGAAAACCCAGCTCCACCAAGGGTCGGACCAGTTGCGGTTCAACAATCTGGGCGAGGTCGCTACGAAGTTGGTGATTATCCGGCACGGGAGTCCTTTAGAGAGGCTCTTTGAGGTTACCGTCGGTCTTGGGCGCATCACCCGTAAACTTCACTTCGTGACCGCGCCCCCCGAGAACGACCTCGACCCGGCCCTCTTTACCGCGACGGTGACCAGTCTCACCCACTCCTTTGGCGACAGTACGCGTCGCAAGGTCTACTTCTACTTGCGCGAGAACCCCGGCGCGACGGCCGGCGAACTGGCCGTGCACTGTGAGGTGCACGCCAACGTGGTGCGCCACCACCTCGAGCGCCTGACCGAGGGTGGCTACGTCACTTTTGACAGCGTGCGCAAGACCACGGTGGGTCGCCCCGCCAAGGGTTACCGAACCCTCGATGATTCCGTTGTCATGGAGGGATCGCTACGCCGCGACGCCTTGCTCGTGGCCCTATTGGAGATGGCCCTGGATCGCCTCGGTCCCGACGCCTCAGAAGCCTTGGCCCACGACGTGGGCATCGAATACGGCCGCACGCTCACTGAGGCGATTGGCGCCAGCGACTCGACCCGTTCGGTCAAGACGGCCATGGTCTCGATCGCGGGGCTCTTGACGGCGCACGGCTTTAACGCACGAGCTGAGGACCACGAGCTCACCAGTTCGGTCGTGTCGGACAACTGTCCCTTCGGCTCGGCCGCGAAGCACCACCCCGTGCTCTGCGCCGTCGACCGCGGACTGATCGCCGGCATGCTCGAGGGCCTGGGCGCGGAACGCACCAACGTCACGCTGACCTCACGCGCGCTCGGCGACGACACCTGTCGCGTGACGGCTTAGATTCTCGCTTCTCGTTCAATTGAACGAACGCAGTACCATTCGCCAATGACTGACGTCATTGATGGACTGGTAAAGCAACTCTGGCCCGATCGCGTTTTCACGATTCAGCCCTTGCTCGGCGGCATCACCAACGCGAACTACTTCGTAGATCTGGGTGACGAACAGGTGGTGGTGCGCATACCGGGTGAGAACACGTCGTTACTCGGCATCGACCGTCGCCACGAAACCACTGCCAACCAATTGGCCTCATCCATCGGTATCGCGCCCGAGGTGCTCGACCGTTCTGAGTCCGAGGGTTGGATGGTCACCCGTTTCCTGCCGGGACGGCCCATCACCGCCGCCGAGCTAACCAGAGAACCGATGCTGGGTGAACTGGCTGCCACGCTTCGGCGACTTCACCACGCCGGGAGCATCGCCATGAACTTCAATCCGTATTCGATCATCCGCCAGTATCACGAGATCGCGCTGTCGCGCGACGTGGTCGAGCCCTTCGACTACCCGGCGGCCCTAGAGATTTTGGAACGGATCGAAGAGGTGCGCGCCTTTCGGGCCACCAGTTTTTGCCACAACGATCTTCTCAACGCCAACTTCATCTACGACGGCGCGATCCGCATACTGGACTGGGAGTACGCCGGCATGGGCGACCCGTTCTTCGATCTCGCCAACTTCTCGGTCAACCACGATCTCCCCCCCGCGTCGGACGAACTCCTGCTCACCCACTACTTCGGTCACTGTGACTCGGGCCTGTTGGCGGTTCTTGCATTAATGAAACTGGTATCGGAACTGCGCGAGACGATGTGGGGCGTGGTGCAAATGGCGGTGTCCACCCTCGACGTCGACTTCGTTGCCTACGCCCAGGAACGGAGCCGACGCTACGAATCGCTAGTGCACGACATGGACTTTGCGCGCACCTCGAAAGTGGCCACGCGGATGAATCTTGATGAAGGCATCGAATAGAGGTTCAAGCCGATCGCGACGTCACTCCAGTACCGATCTTGGCGACGGACGGCATCGCGACGACGTATCTAACGTTGCGTCGAACTGGGTCGAAGGAGCTTCCAGTACGCTTGAATATTATGCACCGTCGGAATAATCGGTGGGTCCCCTCCCTGGTGGTGGCGGCGCTCGCGGCCGTGACGTTGAGCGGGTGCGGCAGTGGCAACGGTGCCCCTTCACCGTCGAAGCTGGCCGCAGTGGCGGACGCCCCGGTGCAGGTCGCCCAGACGTCGCGTGGCAATGTGGCGTACCGCATTATTGGTAGCGGACCCAGCCTCGTGCTCATTATGGGCTACTCCGGAACGATGGAGACTTGGGACCCGCACTTCGTCGACACGTTGGCGCGTCACTTCCGAGTAGTAATTTTTGACAACACGGGGACTGGAAAGACGGCCGCCCTTCATTCACCGCTCACCATCGACGCCATGGCGAACCAGACGAGCGCACTGATGACGGCACTGCACCTTGGGTCGTCTAACGTCCTCGGCTGGTCGATGGGCGGCATGATCGCCCAGGCCCTCGCGGTCCTTCACCCCGCCCAGGTTCGCCGCCTGGTCCTGTGTGCCACGTTCCCTGGCAACGGCACCACCGTGAAGCCGTCGCAAAAAAACATCGACGCCCTTACGAGCCAAAATTCCGCGACCCCGACGGTGCTCTTTCCCGCCGATCAGGTCCTCGCGGCCGACGCGTTCCTGGGGAGTGTCGCCGCCTACCCGGTCTCGGCGCCCGTCAGGGCTTCGACTGTCGCGGCACAGGGCGGCGCGTCCCTCGCCTGGTTCAACGGTCAAGATGTCGCGGGCCGTCAGACGCCGCGAATATCCGTGCCGACGCTGGTCGCCGATGGCGCCAATGATCACCTCGACGCCCTCGCCAACGACCACGGACTGTCGGCGCTCATTCCACACTCTCGTCTCGTGCTCTACCCCGACGCGGGCCACGGGTTCTTGTTTCAAGAGGGAGCCGAATTTACGTTTCTCGTTCGAACGTTCCTCGTTGGAACTCCGACGCCACTGAGCGTCACCCAGATGCGTCAGCGTTATCTCGCCGGTTTTAGGACCGAACTCTCGGCGGGATCTCAGTGGGAGACCGCGGCAAAGGCCCTGACCTCTAAGTCGACCGCGCGGGACCTCGCGCGGATCGACGTATCACTGGCCGACGTCGCTGGGGCATTCGACGACGAATTGCTGAGCTTTGGCGCGACCGGTTCGCTCGGTGCGGCGCTCAGCGCGTCGGTGAGCGCGAACGAGCGAAACGTAAACGACCTGTTGGCGCTGGGGGCGTTGAGCGGCGCGACGGCAAAGAACTACAAGGCCACCTCGGCCCACGACGGCGCGGTCGGACTGGCCCTCAGCAACGCCCTGCGACGTCGACTCAACTTACCCCCCTACACCCCGCCGGCCACCACCACCACGACGCGTAGCCTGAACAATCTGTGACGGCACCGCGAGGAACCAACGGTTGGATCCCGAGTGAAGGCGATGGCGCCGCGAGCACGGTCCTAGACGTGACTGACCTCGCGCCACATCCCAAATTTGACTTCGCTGACTTCTTGCACTATGAGATGACGTAGTGAGAAAGTTCAAATGGATGGCGGGTCTTTGCGTCGCGTTGTCGCTCTTCGCGGCGACCCCCGTAGGCGCGTCATCGAATGACACCGTAAAACTTGCCACCCAGTACGCGTGTATGCCGAGCTTGCGATTTAAACCGACGCAGATAACCCTGGCTTGCGCCGACGACAACGCCTACCTTGGCTCGATCCACTGGTCAACATGGACCTCGACGCAAGCCAGGGGTGTCGGGACCTACATGCTCAATAGTTGCAACCCCAACTGCGCGTCATCGAGGATCACTCCTCGTTTCGCCGTCGACCTGACGGCGTCGCGCCCCCGGGTCGTGCGGGGTATCCACTACTTCTCACTTCTTCGCGCGGCTCAGTCCAATGGTCACAAGGTGCTCGTCCTTCATTGGATAGGAAGTCCGACGTCACGATACAGTTCATGGGAGTCGCCGAGCGGGCGAACGCTTTTCTAGAAGTCGGCGCGCTAGTCGGAGGGAACAACTCTACCTACTCTCTCGAATCTCGCGCCCTTCAACTGAAAGATTTAAAGCTTGTGGAGCTTGCCACCGGGCCGCCACGAGATTCATGAATTTGAGAGTCATGAATCTGATTCTTAGAACACCACAACGTAACTAGCGGCAATAGTTTGTGGCGTTGGTCGAGGGAAACACTGCGGGGCATGTGCCAGCACCGGTCGCCAGTTGAATCTCGGTAGCTGATGCAACACTCAAGAAGTAGTACTCGCTTCTCGATGCGTAGCAATGCTCAGTTGTCACGGCGGCGGGATCAATGAAGGTGGGGTCCGAGGGGAAGAAGACGGGAGTCGAACCCGCGTTCTCAGTTTGGGAAGCTGGGAAATAGATACTACGGTCCAGTCTGTAAACCCTGATCCTGCCCCTGATATTTCGCATAATTTATCGTGACTTTGCACGACGGGCATACTGCAGGCATACTCGCGACCCTGCCGGTTACGCAAGTCTGCGGGCGTGAGTTTTCTTACCTCCCGGCAAGAACAGTCCCGACAGGTTCAGCTACCTCGAGATGTTTCCCACTATCCAGATGACGAGAAAGAGCACAGTGGCCAATCCGAGACCGAGGTCAACAGCAATGGCTATGCGACTTGACGGAGTCTGATGACCCCATCGCACAAGACCCCAGGTGCTCAGGGCAACTATGAGTAGGAGGAGGAGTGGCGGGATCAAGATACTCACCGCAAAGCCCAGCAGAAACGCTCCGACGACCCACGGCCACAGTGTACTGGTGCTCGGTCGGTGCACGGTTTGAGTTTTTGACATCTGAACTCTCCTTGTGTCCACGACGTGGCAAACCGCCAACTTATTCCTAGTGTACGGACGGCGTCGCGATTATCAACCCTCCCACAGGATCACAACTCAATCTCGCGGAGGGACGGCGCATCTCGTTCTGTTGAGGTGAAAATTATCGCATGCCTTGCGCTTCGATGATCGCAACTACTTCATCTCGGCGGTATCCCTGTTGACGCGCGAAGTCCAAGAGTTCGTTGATTCGGACTAACACGGCACTCTTCTCTGGTGTACCGACCACTCGAACTCCACGTCCCCTCGTGAAGTCCAGCAAGCCCTCGTCGCGCAATAGGTGAAGTGCCCGTATCACCGTGTTCTTGTTTACGCCGAGCACTTCAGCCAAGTCAATCGCCGGTGGCAGCCTTTCGCCAGGAGCGGCCTCGCCGTCAGCGATCGCTCGTCGGATCTCGGCGGCCACCTGATCGTAAAGCGGAACTGTCTCGTTTTTATTGACCTCAGGAAATTTCATGGTACTATCTGACATAGTACTATTTAATCTCATGAATGCAAGGGGTTTTGATGATCATTTCGCCCACGGAACACGGAAGGCGGCGTGAGAATCCTGATTCCACTGAACTACTCATCAAAGAGGCTCGCCAAAAGACGCGTCGGCGTCGCTTTCGGCTTGGCTTAATCGTCCTCGCTGCGTTAGTCATCATCGCGGCAGTTCTCATTGCGATCGGACGCGCAACTACCCCAGCGACGAAGGCGACGGGCGGCCCTCGCGGCACTGTCGGCGCGAACACCGTATCGAGTGCTGTCTTTTCCCCGTTTTACTTTCCGCCTAGTCAGAACCTTCAGTTTGTTTCGCCCAATGATGGATGGCTTATTGACCCCAACGTTGAGGACCGAATCTTAGGTACCACCAATGGCGGACGTAGCTGGTCGACGAGCTACCTGTCATCCGTGTCTGCAAAGACGAATGTGGGCGGGATTGTAAGCATTGACTTCATAAACACTTCTGATGGTTGGGCACTTCTTTACGGAGAAGGCCTCATTTCCACGACCGACGGCGGACGTAGCTGGTCGGCTCCTCGTGAACCAGCCCAAGGCTCGGTGATGGCCTACACGTTCACAGGACCTTCGAATGGCTGGGTGCTCACTAGCAAGGGAGTGCTGTTGCACACCCTCAACGACATGACGACGTGGCTTACGGTAACTACACCCGCAAGGGGGACCTCATTGTGCGCTACTCCCTCAGGAAGTCTCTGGCTTGGCGAGAGCGACAGCGGCAGCGTTTACTCATCTAGCAACGGTGAATCGTGGAAGCTTTCGCTCTCCGGTTCACGAGTCCCGGCCGCCGGAAACGTTCCCCGGATTAAGCCAGCCCCGTGGATATCGTGTTCGGCTACGTCCGCGTGGCTGCTCTACAACTGGGGAGAAAGCGCTGGCAGTATGGCTTACGCCGTCGAGCGAACGTTAAACGGTGGTAAGAGTTGGAAAGCCGTGGTGTCGAGCGAAGTAAAGCCTGTGGTGCTGGCAGATGCTGCGGGCGTGTTCGCAACGGTGGAGAGTATTGGCAGCACGGGAAAAACCAGTGCTTGGATTCTTGGCTTCTGCGGACCGTGCACTACGGGATCGGCAACGGTAGCAACGACAACGAACGCGACAACGTTTGTCGACGCGACTCTCCCAATAGCAAAGAGCGCTCACGCTTCTCCGGTCGGTGGCACTTTCCATGGCCCCAAGGACGGTTGGGCCATTCTTCAAGAGAGTCCGTCGTCGGGCACAACCCCGACAGTGAAGATCGTTGTCGTTGAAACGACAGACGGCGGGATGACCTGGAAAGTAGTGGATCCCAATCTGAACCATTAGCGTCCGGAATCGGTCATTGGTGCTTACCAGAAGGGAAGTGTGGCCGCCGCTATCGGTTTTTGCGTTTGCTATCTCTCAGCAATAAGCGTTGAATTCTCCAAATGCACCGCTGCAAGAAGTTGAAGTTCCTTGGGATTGGTGGGTGGAACCTGTAGCGACGTCGACGACGTTTTTTCTCTTCCTCGGAAGTTGGACCGTAACTGGCAGACCCGTAGTTCACTGATTTGAATGTACCTGCATGTTGATCCGTCAAGAGCATCGCAGTGACTCGTAGACAGTCGACGCGCCCGGAATGCGAATTGAATCGCTTGGGCGATGGCGAGCGGCAGCATCTGGTTCCGCCGGGCCTAATTCGGTCGCAACGGGTTGGCGAGATCATAGCCATTCAGTCGAGTGGACGGGCACAGTTGGAAGTGGCGACACCAGCCGACTGCCGATGAGGCAGACTCCCTTTGGGCATGGTGAGAGTCGTACGTCGTTGGCAGTGAAGAAAGTTCACAAGTCGACTGGATTGAGGGCAACATGGCCCGTGTGCCGGACATTAACTTTGTAGTGAACAAGTCGCAACGCCTTGAGGCACTGTTCGAGGCGCACTACAGAGATCTCGCAACGTATGCCCGTCGGCGCGGCCTCGTGGCTGCGGACGCCGACGACTTGACGGCCAACGTCTTTGTCGTGGCGTGGCGGCGCATCGACGACGTCCCCAATGGCGAAGAGGCGTTGATGTGGCTGTATGGCGTGGCCTTCAACGAATTGAGAAACTTCCGGCGAACGACCCGCCGCCGCACGAGACTTGTCGCCCGCCTTGCGAGCACGGCGGCAATGCCGGCGCCCGAGGACCCGACGGACTTTTCAGCCAATTCGATTCGTGCAGCGCTTGATGCGTTATCGAGTGGAGATAAGGAGATCGTGCTCCTCGCCAGCGGCGAGGGCTTGAGCGCCTCCCAGCTAGGAACTGTTCTCGGTTGCAGCGAACTCGCCGCGAGGACCCGGCTACATCGCTCTCGCGCTCGGCTCGCGGATCTTCTTGGAATCGATACGACGTTGCAACGACCCCGGCGTGCCGGACATGAAGTTCACGTATGGAGCGAAGTGAAGGAGATACCCCAATGAGCAATGTAATTCTTGACCAACTCGCCGAGCGCGTTCGGGACGTGTTGAACAGCGACCTCGAAGATGCGCCCGAGATTGGGGACAGTCGCCGAGAGGCGATATTTGCCACCGTGATGGCACGAATAGGTAATAGCAAGGCACGCGGGAGGGGTGTCGGAGTTCACGTTTCTTCGCATCGGCCCCGTGTCTTCGGTCTCACAGCAGCGGCGATCGCCGTCGTCTCCATGATTCCCATTGCTTTCACGATCCTTAGCCCAACTACTTCGAGCGCCGTGACATTCCTCAACCACGCCATTGCGCTCACGAACTCGCAACCACCGATCCCATCTTTGGGGGCCGGTCAGTACTACTACGAGTCGGTCCACGAATCCGGAATCGCGGCGTGTCGCGTCGTGACGCTTCCCGACGGGTCTACCAATCTTGAGGCAGGCGTCACTAGTGGTCAGCCCTTCCTCGTCTACGCCGAGAGTTGGGACCAAGAACGCTGGACGACGGCAAACGGTTCTGGTGGCGTGCGCGCCGTGAACGGCACAGGCCACTTCATTAACGCCGCTCAGCAGAGTCAGTGGGTTGCCGACGGGTCTCCGTCTCTTGACAACTGCGCAGGACCGCTTACGACCTCGACGATTGCACCGACGACGGTCGCACCCGGGAATGGATCTGGCTTACTCACCCTTCCGACATCACCAAACGCTCTGGGCAGCCTCATCGCACAGGGTCGCGTGAATCCATACGGCATGGTGTCGCCTACCAACGTCATGTGCGCATCTACCGCGAGGGGCGGAGCGCCGACCCCCGACGCGAATGGCCAGTGCAGTACGGCGGAGCAGTTCGACATAGCCTCTCAGCTCCTCCAACAGGCGGAGGGCCCACAACTGGTAGGTCCTGCGCTCTTCCAAATCCTGGCCCAACTGCCCGGGGTGAGCGACGTCGGCTCGGTGACTGACGCCGTGGGACGCGTTGGCGTTGGCATCGAGTACACCGGTCCGGACCACTCGACGGTGTTCGTGATCGATCCGACGAGTGGTCAGTTGCTGGAAGAACAATCGCTCGCTTCCAACTCAACGTTGGCAACTGGAGGGATTCCGGCTGGGGCCGTGACCTCAACGACTACCTTCGGCACACTGTCGGTGGTCAACGGACTTGGAGACACGGCGAGTTCGTAACTCGAGAACTGGAACGCGGGCTCCCTGACAGTTCATATTGAAGATCTGCCGGTTTCAGGGAGTCAGCGCAACGAGTTTGGCGAGTTTCACCGAGCGTTAGATGTCTGACTTTCAGCGCTTGGCATGCGAGACTTGAAGCTGGGACGATTAGAACAATTTCGAATTTGCCGTTCGTTAAAACTGCGACTTGACGCGACTGTACCTATGTACTAGTACATAGGTAATGGAATCGCCTACGTCCCTTATCAACTTCAGACTGGACGCGCGCAGCGGCGTCGCACCGTACCGCCAACTCGCTGACCAGGTCCGCCAGGCAGTGAGCCTTGGGCTACTGCGCCCCGGCGACAAGCTCCCCCCAGTGAGAGAGGTCGTGACCCAAATCACGATCAACCCCAATACGGTTCACCGCGCGTATCGCGAACTCGAACACGAAGGCATCGTTGAGGGCCGCCCCGGACTGGGGACATTCGTGACTGCTAGGGCCTCATCCTCGCTGAGCTCCAGCGATCGCACCATGCTGCAGCAAGAATTGCAACAGTGGGCGAATCGAGCGCGAAGCGCGGGTGTAGATGACGAGGGAATCTCCGCTCTTTTCGCGGCAGTCATTCAGTCCAAAGAAGCGAATGCGACATGAGCGACGCTCCAGCCCTCGAAGCCGTCGCTCTCGGAAAGCGCTACGGACATAAGTGGGGGCTTCAGGACTGCTCGATTCGCCTACCCGCTGGACGGGTCGCCGCACTCGTAGGACCAAACGGTTCGGGAAAGTCAACATTGCTCAGGATGGCAGCGGGCATCACGACACCAAGCGCCGGTGCAATCAGAGTGTTCGGTCACTCACCACAGGATCAGACGGTCGAGGTGCTCCGCCAAATCGGCTATCTCGACCAGGAGCGTCCCCTCTACCGCCAATTTCGCGTTCAGGAGATGCTCAAATTCGGGAGGCGGCTCAATCCAAACTGGGATGACGCTCTCGCACGCGGGTATCTCGCTGATCTCGAAATCTCGAGCGACGCGAAGATCAGCAGTTTGTCTGTTGGCCAGCAAGCACAAGTTGCCCTTACGATGTGCCTCGCCAAACGCCCTGCACTCTTGTTGCTCGACGAGCCTGTCGCCGCGCTTGATCCCGTTGCTCGCGAAGGCCTCATGCACGTGCTGCTTCGCTCGGTCGTCGATGACCACACGACGGTCTTGCTCTCTTCTCACGCACTATCCGACCTCGCGACGATCTGTGACTACGTAATAATCCTCTCGAAGTCGCGCGTTCACGTTGCAGATGATCTCGACTACGTGCTCGCCAGTCACCGACTGCTGCTGGGATCTCGCGAGCAACTGCCCGACATACCCCCAGGGGTCATCGTCATTTCAACGACACACTCAGAGCGCGAAACTGCCCTGCTTGTTCGAGTCGAAGTGCCCATCACCGGCCCCTCGTGGCGGGTGGTCGAGCCGACGCTCGAAGAAATCGTGCTCGCCTACCTGCGCGAGCAGCAGCCAAAGACACTGGTCCCGGGACAGCCGCTCTCTGGCAATCTGGGAGGGGATGCGCAGTGATCT
>PKXH01000018.1 GCA_003133405.1 Acidimicrobiaceae bacterium
AGAACCTTCAGGAAACATCCACGGACAAGGTCGCAGCATTTGCAGGCAAATTTGGAAAACTATGCACGTCCGGAAACGTCGAAATTCTTGATGGCATAATGGTGACAAATCAAGGCCGCGCCGGCGGACAATGGAGATTGAAGATGGCACGTAGCGACGCCGAGCACCGAGAGAAACACTTTCCAGAAGCAAGAGGAGAGCAACAATGGCCGCAACGCTAAGGCTGACGCATAAAGCAATCGGCGTCGAGGTCCGACGTGGCACCTACGACATCGTGGTCGACGGTCAGCGTGCCGGATCGCTCGAAATGAACGACACGATCGAGATACCAATCGAACCTGGACGTCACACCTTGCAAGTTCGTAGTGGCCGAAACTCCAGCCGAACTCAGACCTTCGATGCCGCCGAGGGCCAATCCGTCGCCTTCCGATGCACCGGTAAGAGTTTTCTACCGATCTTCCTCGCGTCCTTCGTCCTCCCTAGCCTGGCGCTCCAGCTCCGCCATACAGCCGATGATCGGTCTCTGTGACGTCGTCGTCGCCGTCCCAATGGCAAGCCGATCGGTGTAACCGAGCCTGAGCAATCCTGAGTGGGTCGGGTCCCTTGGACTGGACGAACCCGAGCGACCCCCGGCACTACTGGGCGGAGCTCGGACGCCTCGGAAGGTTACGCTTTGACAGTGAGTATGGCAATCGATCACCTCGTTGTTGGTTCGCCAGACCTGGACCGGGGCATCAAGTGGATCACGGATCGGCTCGGCGTCGCACCGGTGTTCGGCGGCGTGCACGATGGATTCGGAACTCGCAATGCACTGCTCGGTCTTGGTGATCAGTATCTCGAGGTTCTAGCTCTCGACCCTGATCAGGCCGGCACCTCGTCGCCGATCAGCAACCAGGTCTGCTCGCTGACGAAGCCAACCTTGTTGACGGTGGCGATCGCGAAGTCGCACCTCGAGAACCCGTTTTCGATGTCGCGGGTGCGCGCTGACGGCGTTCACCTTGACTGGGAGCTCGAATTCACCTCAACGCCTTTGTTCTTCATCGATTGGAAAGACTGCCCCCGGCCCTCAGGGCTTCCAGACGGTGGCCGGATCACGTCTCTGGCCATTACGACGCCGGACCCTTCGAGTCTGGCCGGCGTCACCGGGATCTCCGTCCGTGAAGGAACCTGGAACATCGAAGCCACCATCGACGGCAAGTCATTGGCCTGAGGCCGGACCCAGGCTTCGGCTCCGGCGATCGGTAAGTGCCGGTGATCTTAGGTCATCGAACTCTTGTGGTGTCAGGTGACCGAGCGAGCAAGCGCCATCCCCGCGTAGAGGGCGATACCCGTCGCCATCGCGCTCTCGTTCAATCTCATTCGATTCGAATGGTTGGGCGCAACTTGAGAGAGCTCGACGTCCTCCGGGCAGGTNNTCCATCACGTGTTCCGCCCCGATGAGACGGGTCGCCACGTCCCGGGTCCATTCCGCAATTGACGCGTCATTCACCGTCACTGGATAACCGGAGATTATCTGAACGTCCACCGTCGCGCCGTGGGCTGATGCGATGCCCGTCGCCAGTTGACGCAACTCGCTGTGCACCAAATCACGGGTACGAGATGAGATCGCTCGCACGGTTCCGTGGATAGAGGCGCGCTCGGGAATGACGTTGGTGGTCGTGCCCGCGTTGATGTACGCCACCGTCACCACGGCGGGTTCGAAGATGTCAATCCTTCGTGTCACCATCGACTGTATGGCGAGCACTATCTCACAGGCTATTGGAATCGGGTCGAGCGCTTGATACGGCATCGACGCGTGTCCACCGCGGCCCACCACGTCGATGTAGATCTCGTCAGCCGACGCCATGAACGTGCCACCCTTGGTTACCATCATCCCGCTGGGGATGTTCGGGGTCTGATGGATCGCGAAGGCCACATCCACCGTGCCTGCAACCTCGAGTACGCCTTCGTCAATCATGTATCGAGCGCCGTGTTCGCCCTCTTCGCCCGGTTGAAACATGAACACCACCCGACCGGTGAGATCGTGTTCGTGCGAGCGCAGCAGTGTGGCCGCGCCCGCCAGCATCGCAACGTGCGAGTCGTGTCCACACGCATGCATCACGCCGGGCACCGTACTGGCGAAGTCGAGGCCAGTATCTTCGGGCATTGGCAGTGCGTCCATGTCGCCTCTCAGAAGCACGGTCGGACCCGGCTGACCGCTGTCGAGTACCGCCACCACACTCGAGAGCGCCGAGCCGGTTTTGACCTCAAGTCCCAGCCCGTCGAGTGCTTTGAGCACGGCGGCCTGCGTGCGCGGTAGGGCTAATCCAAGCTCTGGATGGGCATGAATGTCTCTTCGCAACGTCACCGCTGCTGGTAACAGCGCATGTGCTTCGGCTAAAAGTGGCGACAAAGTTTCCATTGAACCAAGACTAGGCAGATCACGCGGCCTCTTCGAGACGAAGACCCTGGCGATTCACCGGGTGCCAGGCTTGCCCCCGAGCGGTGAGTTCACGTAATGAAGTGGAAGTACTCGACGAAAGGAGCTGTGTCCTAGAGGGGTCGCCGACTGTGATACTCCAGATCGCCAATTTCCAATGTGTGGTAATGATCCAGTTAGTTCGAGTCTCCGACACCAACAATCTGCGCCCAATTCAGCTTCCTGAGATTTCTGCGACGGGATGATCTCGCCGTTGATGGCGAACGCCGACCCAGTCCCCTTAGAAGATGAAGGGCACGAGCATCTTGGATGAGCGTCTGTACGTCGGGTACGAGTCGGGGAACTGCTCGGTCAAGTTGCGCTCCTCGACGGTCGCGCTGTAGACGAAGTAGACCCCGGCCAGGACCACGGCGATCATCCACATCCAGTTGAGCGCCACCGCGGTGCCAACACCCGCGAGCAGGATGCCCGAGTAGATGGGGTGGCGGACCAGCCGGTAGGGACCGCTCGTCACCAACTCCGGCTCGTCCTTTTTCGACATCGGGGTGCCCCAGTTGCGCCCGATATTTCGGCGAGCCCAGATTGCGAACCCCAGGCCGAGCGCTAAGAGTAAGAGCCCGAAGCCCGCGCGCCACGGATCGGAGTTGAAGCCGCCGTCTCGAAAGGCTCTTGAGCGGAACACGAGAATCACTAAGACGACGATGACCGCCCTGATACGTAGCTCGCGGGACCAAGGAACGTGGCCCCGCTTCATGGAGAAAGCTGCCACGAGCCAGTAGATCCAGAACGCAGCCCATCCGACGGCGAAGAAGAGTTCAACCGCGTGCATGCGATTCATGCTTCCACAAATACCTGGCGACAGGTGACGAGAAGTTCAGCCCAGTTAGGCGTCTTACGGCTGCGACAAGAACTCTCACTCCTGGACTTCGAAAGTCTCCTGTGCGTGATTGCATTCCCGTCACGTCGGGGCGCCGACACGCTGTCGCCCCACTGTTCCAGCCGCCATTCGGAGTTTGTGGGGGTCGACTCCCCGACGCCAAAGGTCTGCTGCCACGTCGTGGTCCGCCTTTGTCTGGTTGGACTTTGATGTCAATATCTCCCGGACTGGGCCTTTTGCGCAGCGCGCCAATGACCCAGAGGCGATGAGTCGACAATTGAACAATCATCCATGGGTGTGCTTCTAGGTCGTAACTTCTTTTTACGTCCTTCTAACATTTTTGACGGGAAAGGAGAATTTCATGGCGAACTGGACTTGGAGTCTGCGGTCACGCGATGGCGCAATGAACGGTCTTGAGTTCTCACGAGCGACGACGGCCAGCGGATTCACTCGAGCATTGATTCACGCGGCGCCCGCGCAACTATCGGTAGAAATTGTCGATCATCGCGACATCATCGTCGCCCGTTCCAACGATCTCGACCGCATAGGTGACTATCTGCCAATGACGTTGCTGATCATTGATGGGACCGCGATCAGTCGAAATGAGGCGTGGCCCGATGACAGTATGTACGGACTGCCCGTGTTGCTGGCGGGGGGCGAAGTGGGACTGCTTCGCGAGTGGCACAACTCTGAGGACCACAGTTGGTGGAAATGGTCACTCGAGCTGGCAAACCACACGGGACGACCGGCTGACTGGGCGGCACCAGATCAAGATGTCCAACGATGAGCCTGCGCAATCTTTGAGGTCGAAGATCCGTTGTTAGCCTGCCCGGGCGCGACTTAGCCGTAGTCGTTGGCGAATTCTCGGTTACGACTCCAGCCCCTACTGCTTAGTAGCAAACCTGTTATGTCGGGTCCCCATACCAGCTAACTCCAGACGGTCCAGAATGCCTGGAGGCCGAGGAAGCGCCATCGGAATCGAAGTGCTACCGGCAAGATGACGATCTACCAAGGAATCAATCTTGGTGCTTCACCTCGTCCTATAAGCCACTTCACTAGATCCACATGATCAGCTCGTTCCGGCAAATTGGGGAGACTACGTTCGATCTCTCCTTCCACATAGATGCTTGGCCAGTCCTTGGCCAAGTAGCCAACGTCAAGATCCACATGATGAACTTCGACTTCTCTCAGCCGGCGAAAGGCAATTTCGGACATTGTTCTTGGACCAGGGGTCACAATTTCCTTCAACTCCCATTGGTCCTCACTCAAGTCATCCCATGCGGCCTCAAGAGCCCGGCACGAATTACCGAGTTCACTGACGAGTTGGTCCACGGGCAAAGAACTTCCGACTGCAATATCGGCTTCTCGCATCCCTGCAATGGGGTACTGGTGGCGAGTCTCGCCTTTCATCGCGCCCTCAAAGAGGTAGACGTGACTGTCAGCGTTGCGCGAGAGATGAACGATGACCTCCGCCCTAGACCAACTCGGCAACGAACTAGGAGCTCGAACGTCACTTTCGGATAACCTGGCCGCGCTGCTCAGTAGCCGCTTGTGCGCTTGTTGGCAAGCTTCGATGACGTCAGTGGGTCGCATTGCATCATGAATCTAATCAGAAATGAAGGTTGTGGTCTGTAAATTACGCTTGGGCCACCGACCTTAGTGACGAGTTCGCGGGCTCAAGCCGCCAGTGGATGGTGGCCCATTTCTGTTGCGCCGGGTCCTCGACACCAGATTGGTTCAAGTAGTTAAACGCCAGTGCTTGGTACCAGACCGGTGACGTCGGGTCCCCGACACCAGTGAAAATGCGAGAGGCTCAAAACACCACCATTTGACAACTGAACCTGGCGCCGAGTCTTAGACGCTAGAACGACCTACCGTGATTCAAGATGGATAAAGACAAAACTGGAGTAATTAAAGGACTACCAAGTCGCCGTACTCTCTTGGCGCTTCTGGTACTAACCCTTCTTCTTGCTTCACAAATTACCTTCCGAAGTCAAGCGGTCAGCGCTTCCAGCCGAGCGAATCCCCGGACGAGCCAATCAAGTATTCCGGCACCCGCAATCAACGCTCCGTCGGACGTTCTTACGACGGTGCCCAGTGGCGAACCCCCGACGTTCATTGCCCAGTGGCACACGGGCCCAAAATTCGCATTGGAGTCGTTCTCCGCACTGAATGGTGCCCCGCTCGGTGATATCACGACTCTTCCGAATTCTCCGGCAGTCAGCGATCCCTACCGCGCGGGCGCGAACAACGTGTGGATCACCACGACGGGCGGCCCGGAATATACGAGCAATGTGATGAACGGCGATCCTAAACCGTACAGTTGCAACGCCACCGTGTCGGTTCTTGATCCAACCACGCACCTCGCCTCGGTCGTTCTAGCAACACCGCACTCTGAGTTTGTCATCGACGCGGTGCCGAACGCTGACGGTCAACGATACGCGTACCTCGTCGGGAACTGCACGTCTTACGAGAAGCAGCACGTGGTCATCGCCAACCTCGCCAACTCTTCCACGGTCTCCATCGGCCTCAACACCACGCGCTGCCACTTCATAACGAAACCAGCGTGGAGTAGCAACGGCTCTCAGCTCACCTTCTCATACAGTCCCCCGACACTTGCCAAAAACACCTTCAGTGCGCAGGGGGGCTGTCAAATGCCCCTCGCTGGCGAGGTCGCGATCGTCCCGACGTCGCGTTCATCGGTGATCACGACGAAAGAGTTGACGAAGGCACCGCCGGGTTGTTCGTACGCGGTGAGCGCCTTTAACTCGTTCGGGGTGGTCGCCGTCGAGACCTGCGGCGCGCTTGGCAAATCGTCAACGTATCTCACACAAATGAATGGTCGGGGAACGGTATTGCGTCGCTACAAGTTGCAACCGAACTCGGATCCGACGTCCCTGTCGGTTACGCCGAATGGTCTTTATGTTCTCGTAAACGAGTACCAGGCCAGGGCTCTGGCAGATGGCTATGCAATTGACTGGGTCTGGGTCTACAACGGACATTCCCTGCGCTTTGTCGCGCAGTACCAGGACTCGAACAACGAGGTCCGGTCCGCGTCGTGGTAGGCGGCCAATGTTCTGTGCCCGATCCGACACTTCGAGTTGGGAAAGTTGAGGCGCTAACTAGCAAATCTCTATTGCTCGGTATCAGAACTCTTACGTCGAGTCTCCGACACCAACGATCACCCAGTGGTCAATTCGCCTCGATCTCTCTTGTTTCGTAAGAGTCGACTGCGGCGATGCAGATTCCGGATGCTGAAATACAGAGAACACTCCGTCGAGTGATGGCACAGGAGTGGTGGATGGTTGCGCGGCCCGAAGGGAAATAATCTGGGCGGGCTGTAAGTTCGATACAAGTGGCGACAATAAGTGGATGGAGGCAGTACTCAGTGGGCAAGGAGAGTCCCAATGAAAAGGTCCGTATCAACGCTGATTGCAGTTGTCGCAATGACGTCCATGTTCATGCTGTCGTCCGGAGCCACTTCGGCATCGGCACTGGCGGCCCTTCCCACCTGCTCACCCTCGCAGTTAACCGTTGCGGCCGGAAAATGGACCCCCGAATACTCAGTGTGGGGCAGCGTCGAGGAGTGGCTATCGATCAGTATCACCAACGGCGGGAGGGCCTGCGGCTTCAGCGGTGTACCAAAGATCGTCCCCTACGCGAAAACTCCGCACGCGCTCGAGGCTGCAGCATTGGACGCCACCAAGCACTCGATGCTGACGCTCGCGCACGGTGAGGTTGCCTTCACCTATCTGAGGCTCGAGTACCGCATCAGCCCAACGGCAACAGCCAAGAAATGGGTCACGAGTTGCGGGCCCGGTACGGCTCTCGGCTTTCACATCACCGTAGGACCGGCTGGACACGTACTCAGTCGCAACGTCAAGGTATCGCTGCCCGACGTTTGCATGACGGGTACAGCGAACGACCTACACACCGCACCATTGTCTCTTGCGCC
>PKXH01000057.1 GCA_003133405.1 Acidimicrobiaceae bacterium
TTGTCACGCTGCCCGTGCACTGCGGAGGCGCGGGTGACATTGCACCGGCCACCGCGCTCGGCTCGGTCGAAGCCATGCGCGCGTGTGCGGCCCGCGCGTGGGACGAGCCAGAGTTGAAGGGACGTCGCGTGGCGCTCCAGGGCCTCGGGGCCGTCGGTTGGTCCGCGTTGGGGATGCTCCTCGAGCAAGGAGCGCAGGTCGTGGTTTGCGACACCGACGAGGCGAAGGTCGCTCGGGCGGTGAAGGACTACGGGGTCAAGTCCGTCTCGCCGGCGGAGATCTACGACCAGGACGTTGACATCTTTGCGCCGTACGCGCTGGGCGGGATCATCAATCCCGACACCATTCCTCGCCTGAAGGCGAAGATCGTCGCGGGCTCGGCCAACAATATTTTTGCGGACGAAGAGCGAGACGCGGCGGCGCTCGACGCACGTGGGATTGTCTACGCGGTCGACTACGTCGCGAACTCCGGTGGCACGATCCTCGATACCGACCGCTTTCGTAAGGGCGGCTTTCAGCCCGAACGGGCCATGACCAACGTGCGGGCGATATTCAAGCGCTCCGAAGCGGTGTTTGAGATCGCTGACCGGGAGGGAATCTCTGCGTATCTCGCCGCGAACCACATGGCCGAGGCCCGCATCGAGGCTCTTAACCGCGTCCGGCTTCTCGGTTGAATTCTCAGTCGCGATGAAGGACGATGCACTCAGGATTGATGAAGTGGCGGCGAGGAATGGTGTGACAGGCCCAGACCACAATTCCGGGCCGGACGGTCTGGGCGAGGGGCCGGGGTTGGAGAGCGTCTTGTTGTCGCACGTGGCCCACGAGCGACTACGTCTCGATGTGCTCTCGGGTGTGCTGCGCCCGAATCAACGTCTCGTAGAGAAGGATCTCAGCGAGCTTTTCGGGATGAGTCGGACACCGGTTCGAGATGCACTGGTGCTGCTGGCGGTCGACGGTCTGGTCGATCGAGGCAAGCATGGCTGGACAGTGCACGAGTACTCACGCGAGGAGCTCGTCGCCATCTACGAAGTTCGAGGGGCTCTTGAAGGCTACGCGGCGCACCTGAGCGCCCTTCGAGCGACCGAGGAAGAGTTGGACGTCATCGAACGCACGCTGGACTTGGAACGCGGCGAACTGGACTCGGCCAATCCCGACTCCAGTGTGAATTTGAACATTGAGTTTCACTCGATGGTGGTTGACTGCTGCGCTAACCAGCGCCTCATCGATTTGGCCGCTCGCAATGCGGGTTTTTACTTCAACTTTCGCGTGGCGTCAATGTATACCGACGATGAGTACCAGCGATCGATTGACGACCACTATCAACTTCTTGCGGCGCTCCAGCAGCACGACGGAGAGTTAGCCGAGCGAACGATGCGTGAGCACATCGCGGAGAGCTTGAATGTCTTGCTCACGAAGGGTCGATGGTGAGGTGGCCGGAAGCGAGCGGCGTGCAATGGTGCACGAGCTCCGTGACGAAAGAGGAGGTCTGGTGATGAAACAGTCAGGTGAGCGCTTTGTGGACAAGGTCGTGATCGTCACGGGTTCAAGTAGTGGCCTCGGGCTCGAAATGGCGAAGAATTTCGCCGAAGAGGGCGCGAAGGTGGTGACCAATGGTCGGTCCGAGCAACGCGCGGCGGTCGCCGCCGAGGAGATTCGTGTCGCCGGGGGCATTGCGTCCCCCGTGGGCGCCGACGTGCGTACGTGGGAAGGCGCGCAGCAGCTCATCGCCGGCGCCACGAGCGCTTTTGGCGGTGTCGACATCCTCGTCAATAACGCCGGCATCTCGATGATCGCCCCTGCGGACGAACTTGATCCTGCGGAGTGGGAGCGCGCGATCTCTACGAACCTCTCGGGGCCGTTCTTTTGCTCACGGGCGGCGTACCCTTCGATGAAGGCGCGCGGCGGCGGCGTGATTGTGAATATCGGGTCGGTGGCGGCGCACGTCGGGTTCCCCTTGCGCGCGGCGTACTGTTCGGCCAAGCACGGGATGACGGGGCTCACGAAGACGCTGGCTATCGACTGGATTGATGACGGCATTCGGGTGTTGCAGGTAGATCCGGCGTTCATCAAGACACCTCTTGACGTGGGTGATCAGGCCACCGCAGGTTACGACGATGCCGCTATTGAGCGTCGCACGCCGATGGGCCGTTTTGGGACAGCGACCGAAGTGGCGCGAACCGTGCTCCTCGCAGCGAGCCCGGACGCCAGTTACATGACGGGCTCGTGCCTGCTCGTTGACGGCGGTTGGGTCGCGTATGGCTATCTCTAGTCAGGTCGCAACGTCACGAGCCTTTGAGGGCCGACGCGTGCTCGTCACCGGAGGCGGCCGTGGTCTCGGGCGCGCCATCGGGCTCGCCATGGCCGAGCACGGAGCGTCAGTGGCGATAGCCGGCCGCACGGTGTCCCAGATGAACCAGACGGCACGTGTGATGGAGGCGACAGGTGCATCGGCCTATGTGTTTGAGGTTGACCTTTACGACGTCGTGCAAGCCGAAGGACTCATCCCGCGCGCGGTCGAAGCGATGGGGGGCCTCGACATCCTTGTGAATAACGTGGGTGGCTGGGGTTCGACCGTTGGCGCCGTCGGTCCGATTCTCGAGGCAACGGTTGATGGTTTCGATGCGGTGTTCAACCTGAACGTGCGTTCGCCGCTTTTCGCGACCATCGCCGCGGCGAAGGTAATGATTGCTCAAGGTGCCGGCGGCTGCGTGCTCAACATCGCCTCAGTGGACGGACTCTCGCCAGCGCCGACGGAAGCGCTCTATGCATCGGCGAAGGCGGCCGTGTTGAGTTTGACGTCCACGTTGGCCTACGAGTTCGGCACGCACGCGATTCGTGTGAACGCGATCGCACCGGGGTTGATTGAAACCGAGATGACCGCGCCGTGGCTCGTGACCGATGAAGCGCGTGTCGATCGGGCGTCGTTCTACCCGATCAATCGGATCGGTCAGCCGGAGGATATTGCGTCGGCGGCCCTCTATCTCTGCTCGGACAACGCGAGTTGGGTATCAGGTGTCACGCTCCCGGTCTGTGGTGGCCAGTACGCCACGAGCGATATTTTCCGTTGGGTGCGCAGTCACAACGAAGTGCCGAGCTTGGCGAGAATCTGAAGTGTGTACGGGGCAGCGGGTCAGTGGGAGAACGTGGGTAATGAGTCCGAGTGACACCAAGATGAATGCGAAATGAAGGGAAAAGCGATGTCGATCAATTCGCCGGCCACTTCGGTGTCCAGAGACAGTAGAGATACTGTTCGGGCGAGCGGGCCGCTATCGCGCGCCCGCCGAGACCAACTCGGTTACGGGATCTCAATTGGGATCTTGATGCTTGACTGCCACATTCCCTTCGTTCCAGGTGACGTCGGCAACGCGTCAACCTACGACTTCCCGGTACTGTTCCAAAAGGTTCAAGGTGCCACTGGCGATGCGGTCATCACTCGACAGGACCCCGCAATCACTCCGTACTTCGTCGACGCCGCCCGACTGCTTGAGGCGCAGGGCGTGCGTGCCATCACTGGTGACTGCGCGTACATGGGTGCATACCAAGCCGCCGTTGCCGAGGCGGTCGAAGTGCCGGTCTTTCTTTCCAGTCTCATGCAGGTCCCGTTGGTGGCGTCCATGCTTGGCCGACACCAGAAGTTGGCCGTACTCGTGGCGAACGGGAGCACGGTCAGTGACCGGCTGCTGGCACCCGTGGGGATTACCGGCGACTTGCGAGATCGATTGGTCATCCGCGGTCTGGAGGATAAGGAGCACTTCCGCTCCGTCATTCTTGATGAGAGCGGCGAGTTGGACTTTCCTCGGATGGAGTCCGAGGTGGTTGAGTCAGCCACGCAGGTACTGAAGGACGAACCGACGGTCGGTGCCTTCTTGCTGGAGTGCTCCGACCTGCCCCCCTACTCGCTCGCCATTCATCGGGCGACGGGGCTGCCGGTCTTTGACTGGATCGGTTTCATCAATTATGTCCACCACGCTGTGGTGCCACACCCTTATCAGGGATTCTTCTAAGTGTGATCGAAGCTGAGTCGAGTGGGACGTTGGAAAGAGCAAGGAGGAAGTGACGAGCGAGGGGAAGTTTTCCAAGTGGTCACTGGCCAAAGAGGCGTGAGATGACTGACAAATCGAAGCGGGAGAGAATCGACGTGGGATCGATCACGCCGAATCCATGGTTCCCGCACCTCTTCTCGCCGCTCACGGTGGGTCCGATCACGTTGAAGAATCGCCTGGTGAACTCCGCTCACCAGACGGGTTTCGCCCACCAAGGCAGTTATACGTCTCAGCTTC
>PKXH01000052.1 GCA_003133405.1 Acidimicrobiaceae bacterium
AGCACGCCCGCTTCGGCGCAACTGGGGGCGAGCTCGCTCGGAGGTGGTTCAGGAATCATCCAACGATAACAAGGTCTCACGTAAGGACTGAAGACGGTGACTTGACCTTCGAATCGAAAGATGGAGCCGTGCACTACGGGGATGCGCTTTAAGAGCGNNCAATGACGTACAAAATGTTCTCCGGATTTTTACTAGATAGGAAGAAAGTCACTATTTAGGAATGATATTGAACGGGTAAATTCCCGTTTAGGACGTCAAAACCTCGCGTCCCATTCCTCTGACAAAGCGTCTGGGAGATAGCAAGAAGGTCATTATGAAACATCGACCCATACGGAGAGGCTTCTTCGGTCTCGTTCTGGTCCTCAGCGTCGCAGTCCCCGGCGGAGTCACCCTGACGGGGTCCGAGCAGGCTAGTGCTGCACAGCCGAGAGCCTCGGCGACGTCACAGTGCACCAAGGGTGCTCCCTCCAACGGGTACGAGGGGTACTGCGCAACCTTGGACGGCAAGAACACCTACTTCGGTCTTTACGGCCTGGGTTTTCCTACGGCCAACGGATGGGGGCTGTGTGCGGGCTCTCCGTCGATGAATGGGAACTACCCTCTACCCGTCTATGACTACGTGGCCTCCGCCTCACCAAAGGGTGCGTCGACGGCCGGCTTCAAGGCCCTTGGTTACGCCCTCTCAACGGAACAGGCGCTCGGACGAATTAGTTCGGGCCGGCCGGGCTTGTACACCGCCAGTCAATTGGGCGCCGCCGCGAAAATCGTCTACAACCATGTGGCGTGGGGATCGGCGTATCCCGCGACAGACGCGGGCACTACGGCCGCCGTCAGTGAACTTCGTTCATTGATGAGCCAAGTATCAGGTATCACCGGAACGCCGACCCTCAAAGTGTCGATGAGCAGCAGCGCGGCAAGTTCCAACCCGATCGCCAAAATTACCATCATGATTCCTGGCACGAACCGAGGACTGTCCGGACAGTTGGTCTCGATCAGAGTCCGCGGAGGGCACTTAGTGGGTTCTTCGGCGACGACTGAAACGGTCACGACGAACGCCGAGGGAATCGCTCTAGTGTCGGTCATCGCAGCGGACCCAACCTTGAACGTGACGGTCAGTGCCACGGCCCGCGTCGGCAATCCGACGCTCGCCTTCTTCCGGCCCACGCGAATTAACACCGGTGCGCAGATGATTGTGGCGCCCAAGGTTGCGGCGGTCATTTCAAAGTCGAGTTCATTGAACGTCGAGAACCCGGGTGGCACGGGGGGCACGGGCGCAACGGGTCCTGCAGGTCCTGCGGGTCCTGCGGGCGCTCCGGGTCCTGTGGGCGATACGGGTCCTGAGGGTCCTGCGGGCGCGACAGGTCCTGCGGGAGCCACGGGTCCTGAGGGTTCTGTGGGCGACACGGGCGACACGGGTGCCACAGGTGCCACAGGTGCCACAGGTGCCACGGGTGCCACGGGTCCTGCCGGCGCCACGGGTCCTGCCGGCGCCACCGGTGCCACGGGTCCTGCGGGTCCTGCGGGTCCTGCTGGTGCTTCGGGTGCTGCGGGTGCTGCGGGCGCTGCGGGCGCTGCGGGCGCAGCCGGTCCTGCGGGTCCTGCGGGTCCTGCGGGTCCTGCGGGTCCTGCGGGCACGTCGGTAGATTTTGCTGAGTTCTACGGCCTTAGCCCTGGAGACTACGTAGCGACCGTTGCCACTGGCGCGCCCGTTCCGTTTCCCGAGCTTGGCGCCGCTGGATCTGGGTCGATCTCGGCGTTAACGGCGACGTCGTTCCAACTCGCGACCATCGGGACCTACTACGTCTCGTTCCAAGTCTCGGTGACCGAGGCCGGTCAGTTAGAGCTCACGCTCAACGGGGCAATACTTCCCTACACCGTCGTGGGGCGGCTGACGGGCACGTCGCAGATCGTCGGCTCGGCTCTGGTCACGACTAGTGTCGCGAACAGCGTGCTCAGAGTCCTAAACCCCGCCGGGAACGCGGCAGCATTGACCGTCACTCCCATTGCGGGAGGTGCGAGCACGGTGAGCGCTTCGCTAATCATCGAGCTCCTGTAGTAATCCCCAGCTAAAAAGAGTCCCCAACCATCGATTGTGAATCGCAATCGATGGTTGGGGACTTCGATATTACGGACAGCAATTCCCGGCGAGGTGCTTAAGCGTTCACCGGGTGGGGCATGCACAGATCGTCGTACTCGGCAATCTGAATGGGTCCGGCGTTCTCGCCACAGGCCGGGCACGACGGATCAAGACGGACCTTGAACGTGCGGAACGTCTCGTCCAACGAGTCATAGGTCAACAGTCGACCAATGAGAGGCTCACCCAAACCGAGGATCAACTTGATCGCCTCGACGGCTTGAATCGATCCGATGATGCCGGGTAACACGCCCAGCACGCCCGCTTCGGCGCAACTGGGGGCGAGCTCGGCCGGCGGGGGCTCTGGAATCATGCAGCGATAACAGGGCCCCACGTAAGGACTAAAGACGGTGACTTGACCCTCGAATCGAAAGATGGAACCGTGCACGACGGGGATGCGCTTTAAGAGCGCGGCGTCGTTCACCAAATAGCGCGTCGGGAAATTATCGGTGCCGTCCACGATGATGTCGTAGCCATCGATGATGTCCAGAATGTTGTCCGCCCCCAAACGAGTGTGATGGGTGATGACCTCGACGTCCGGATTCATCGCCGTGAGGGCCGCTTTCGCGCTGTCGACTTTCCGCATTCCAATGCGGTCCACGGTGTGCAGAATCTGGCGCTGCAAATTTGACGCATCGACGACGTCCATGTCGACGACACCCAGCGTGCCCACCCCGGCCGCGGCGAGGTAGATAAGTGCCGGTGACCCGAGGCCACCCGCGCCGAGGACGAGGACTTTCGCGTTGAGCAGCTTCATCTGGCCCTCCTCACCAACTTCAGGTAAGAGCAGGTGACGGTGATAACGAATCCGTTGGTCTTGGGTCATGGTGTGCGGCGTGCTCCACTCCAGCCCCTCGTCCTTCCACCGATTGAAGCCGCCGATCACTGAGACCACGTCGCGGTAACCCAGGTCCTGGAGCGTCTTCGCGGCGAAGGCGCTGCGAGTGCCGCCCGCGCAGTAGACCGCGATCGGCGCGCCCTTGTCACCGAGGCGTCCTTCGATGGAAAACTCGAGCTGGCCGCGAGGCACGTGGATCGCCCCGGGCAACGCCCCTTGTTCGTATTCGTCGGGTTCGCGCACGTCGAGCAGGGTGAAGTGATCCAGTCGCGCGGCAACTTCGTGGGGGTCGACTTCGCGGATCTCGGCCTTGGCGGCGTTCAACATGTCTCGCGGTGTGGGCAAGTGACCCCCTTTCAGTGCTTAAACCCTACCTGCTTGGTCATCATTCGGCGACGCCCACCTGCTAGACCCGTCGCGTGGAACTTCGCGACCTATTGGCCCGACGACGCATGACACGCTCCTTTGACGGGACGCCTGTCGATGAGTCGTGGCTCGACGAGCTCTGCGCCCAGGCGCTGTGGGCGCCCACCGCCGGGAACAGCGCGGGCGTTCGGTTATACACGCTGGGCTCAAAGTACGTCGCGGCCTACTTCGAGCACGCGACCGACGAAGCGTGGCGTCAGCGCTCGCGTCGAATCGAGGGACTCCTTCGAGCCGGGGCCGTCGTGCTAGTGACCGCGCGAGCACAGGACTACCTCGCTCGCTACGGCGAAGCCGATAAGGCTCAGTCCGGACTTAGCGAACCATCGGCGTGGCCGTTGCCGTACTGGCACACCGACGCCGCGATGGCGACGATGGCGCTGTTGTTGCTGATCGAAGAGGCCGGCTGGCAGGCCACGTTCTGGGGAAGCTTTCGTCACGGCGACGCGGTGTTGCGCTGGGCCGGCATCGACGAGGAGGAACTCTTCGGCGCAGTGTTGATTGGTCGAGGCGACGGCGCCGACGTGATGTCGGGATCCCTTACGCGCACCGTGCCCTCACGTAACGAGCGGGTTCGACGGCTGACTCCTTAAGCGTTCGCGGACCGCGCCACCTCGACGAGGTACTCCACCAAGGTCCGAGCGGAAAACGCGGTCGCCCCTTTGGTGACGTAACCGAGCGCCTCGTTCGATCGCGCCGGTCCCGCGATGTCGAGGTGCGCCCAGGATCGGCCGTCGGTGAAGCGCTGCAGCAAGAGCGCGGCGGAGATTGATCCCGCCAATCGGGCCTTGCCAATGTTCTTCATGTCCGCGACGTCGGAATCGATATGCGATTCGTAACTTTCGACGAGCGGCATACGCCACAGCGCTTCGCCGCTTCGTTCGCTCGCGGCCTCGAGCGACGCCGCAAGGGCGTCGTTCGAGGCGTACAACGCACCAACTTCGTCACCCAGCGCAATCGACTGCGCCCCGGTCAACGTGGCCACGTCAATGATCGCATCGGGCTTGGTCTCGGCGGCGAGACTTAGCCCATCGGCCAAGATCAGTCGGCCCTCGGCGTCAGTGTTCAGTACTTCGATGGTCATACCGTTACGAATCGTCAACACGTCACCGGGCTTGGTGGCCTTGTCGCCCACGAGGTTCTCGGTCAAGGGCGCGATAGCGGTGACGCGAACGCCCAGACCCAGACGACTGGCGAGCGAGAGCACCGCCATGACGATCGCGGCCCCGGTCATGTCCGTCTTCATCGTGACCATGCTCTCCGCGGGCTTTATCGAGAGGCCTCCCGAATCAAAAGTCACGCCCTTACCCACGAGGGCGACGTGAGGGAGCTTCGCGCCGGGCCGAGGGTCGTAGGTGGCGTAGACCAGACGCGTGGGCTGGGCGGATCCCTGTCCCACGCCGAGCAGTCCGCCGAGACGTTCCTCCTTGATCTTGGATTCGGTCCAGATCTGCACGTTGACGTGCTCGTCCTTCTCGAGACGCTCGTCAATGGCTTTGGCCAACTCTCTTGGTGGGAGATGACCGGCCGGTGAGTCGATGAGGTACTTGGCCCAGTTCACGGCGTCAGCGATGACGGCTCCGCGTTCCGCCCCCTTGGTCACGACGTCGTGGATGGACACCGTCGGCAGCGGTACGGCTACGGGTACGACGTCAAACGTACCCTCGGAACTCTTGTCCTTAAAGCTGTACGACGCCAGCACCGCGCCCTCGACCACCGCCTGAGCGGCGCCCGAGGGATCGGTTAGACCGTTCGTCGGCAACAGCACCGCAACCGAGCCCTCGCCGGCGGCGCGAAGGGCCCCCGCGCCAAAAAGTCGGTAGTTCTGTGAAACTTGATCGCTCAAGCCCAGCGAGACGAACGCCACGTTGGGGCCCTGGAACGATCGCAGCACGACCGAACTGCCCGCGGCCTCTTTGAGACCTTGTTGGGCACACCACTCTTTCGTCAACGTGCGCGGAATCTCTACCTCGGCCAGTCTCGCGGGAATCGCGTCACTGATCGTGCCCACGCCGTCATGAAAGATCACCGGCACGCCAACGGTCGCCTGCATCTGTGCCTCTTTGAGCGAGGAGATTCGAACTGTGCGTGCCATGCCATGCCTCTTTTAGTTATGAACCCGGGCGGTTCGGTGATTCGGTCCTTCGGCCCAGCGGGCCATGGTCCAGGCCAGGTCGCTCAGACGATTGAGATAGGGCGTGACCAAGGAGTTCTCGAGCGGATAGCCCACGGCCACGCGCTCGGCGCGGCGAATGACGGCGCGCGCGACGTCGAGAGCCGCCGAGAGCCGGTTCTCACCGGGCACGACGAACTCCTTGGGCATTTCGATCTCGGAGGAGAGCGCGTCGATCTCGCGCTCTAGACGCTCGATCATCTCGTTGGTCACGAGCGACTTCTCGGCCACGAGCTTGTGCCGATTGGCCGGTAGCGTGGCGACCTCAGCCATCAGCACCCACAAGTCACGCTCGAGGGTAATCAAGAGTTCATCCAAGCGCGATCCAGATTCGCTTAACGACCGGGCCCAACCGAGCGCTGCTTGCGCTTCGTCGACGGCACCGTTGACTTCAACGGGCTCCGCGCTCTTCGCCACACGCCCTCCGAAGTAGAGTCCCGTGGTGCCGTCGTCACCGGCACGCGTGTAGATCTTCACGTCGCCAGCGTAGTGAACTTAAACAACGCTAGTAACCTGAAGAGCCAATGGAGCCAACACTGCGTCCGCCTTTCGCTCGTCCGAGCGCTAACGACCCCTATCTGAAGGCCCTCGCCCAAGCGGTACTGGTTTTCGACGGCGCCACCGGAACAAATCTGCAGCTTCAACCGCTGACCGCGGACGACTTTGGCGGTTCGTCCCTCGAAGGTTGCAACGAAGCCCTCAATGTCACAAAGCCCACCACCGTCGAAGCGCTGCACCGGTCGTTCTTTGACGTCGGCGTCGACGCCGTGGAGACCAACTCCTTTGGTTCGTTCTCGGTCATTTTGGCGGAGTACGGCATCGCGGCGCGCGCGCACGAGCTGGCCCTGGCTTCGGCCCAAATTGCCCGACGCGTGGCCGACAGCTACGCCAGTGCGAACGAGCCAAAGTTCGTGGCCGGCTCGATGGGGCCCGGCACCAAGTTTCCGACGCTCGGTCAGATAACTTACGACGATCTTTCGGCCAGTTACGAAGAGCTCGCTCTCGGACTTCTCGAGGGCGGCGTTGACCTCTTACTCGTCGAGACGATGTTCGACCTTCTATCGGGTAAGGCCGCCATCGCCGCGTGTCATCGTGCGATGGCCCGACATGGACGCATCGTGCCGATCCAAGTCCAGGTCACCATCGAATTGACGGGTCGGATGCTGCCCGGCACTGAGATCGGCGCCGCGATCACGGCGCTGACACCGCTCGGTATTGACGTCATTGGCCTGAACTGCGCGACCGGTCCGGTGGAGATGTACGAGCCCCTTCGAACACTCTCCGACAGCGCGCCGCTCGCCCTTTCGTGCATGCCTAACGCCGGACTTCCGAGCGTGGTTGAGGGAAAGATGCACTACGACCTCAGTCCCGACGCGCTCGCCGAGCACCTCGCTCGGTTCGTCTCCGAGTACGGCGTCCAGGTGGTGGGCGGATGTTGTGGCACGACACCGGCACACCTCGCGCGCGTGATCGAGATGGTGCGTCCGCTCAGCGCCGCCAAGCGCTCGCCCGTCGCCGATCCTGCGGTGGCGTCGATCTACTCGCCCGTCAGTTATCATCAGGACAATTCGGTATTGCTCGTTGGCGAGCGAACCAACGCCAATGGCTCAAGAAAGTTCCGCAACGCCATGCTCGAAGGCGATTGGGACACCTGTGTCGAGATCGGACGCGAGCAGATTAAGGAAGGCGCCCACATCTTGGACGTGTGCGTGGACTACACCGGAGCCGACGGCGTCGGTGACATGAACGAACTCATGAGTCGCCTCGCCACGCAGTCCTCGGTGCCGGTCATGATTGACACAACCGAGGCGCCGGTGGCGCGTCAAGCCCTCACCTGGCTCGGCGGCAAACCGCTGTTGAACTCCGTCAACCTCGAAGAGGGCGACGGCCCCGACACGCGCCTCGATAGTTTCTTGACGCTCGCGGCGGAGTTCGGCGCGGCAGTCGTCGCTACTTGCATTGATGAAGAAGGTCAGGCACGAACTGCCGAATGGAAGGTTCGCGCCGCCAAGGCCATTACGCAACTCGCGGTCTCGCGCTACGGGCTCGATCCCCACGACATCTTCATCGACACCCTGGCGCTGCCCTTATCCACGGGCATGGTCGAATCTCGTCGCGACGGCATCGAGACCCTTGACGCCATTCGCCGAATCAAGGTCGAACTGCCAGAAGTGCGAACGATTCTCGGTCTCTCCAACATCTCCTTCGGGCTCAACCCAGCGGCTCGACAGGTCCTCAACAGCGTCTTTCTCCACGAAGCCGCCGAGGCCGGACTCGACGCCGCCATTGTGCACGCCTCGAAGATACTTCCCCTGCATCGAATCGACGAGGAGGCGCGACAGGTGTGCCTCGACCTTATTTACGACCGTCGACGCGACGACTACGACCCCTTGAGTGAGTTGCTCCGACTCTTCGAGGGCGCGTCGGTGTCCCAGAGTCACGGCCCCTCCCTCGAGGACCTGCCCCTCAATGAACGCCTGAAACGACGCATCATCGAGGGCGCGCGCGTGGGACTCGAGGATGACTTGAACGAGGCGATGGGCGAGGGTGCCAAACCCTTGGACATCGTCAATGAGATCCTCCTTGACGGCATGCGCGTCGTCGGCGATCTCTTCGCCAGTGGCGAAATGCAACTGCCGTTCGTCCTGCAAAGCGCCGAGACGATGAAGTCCGCGGTGTCGCACCTCGAGCCCCTGATGGAAAAGAGCGACCAAGGCGGGCGTGGACGCGTCGTGCTCGCCACCGTGAAGGGCGACGTGCACGACATTGGCAAAAACCTGGTCGACATCATCTTGACCAATAACGGCTACGAGGTCATCAACTTGGGCATCAAGGTCGGGGTGAACGAGATGCTCAGCGCCGTGGAGGAACATAAGGCCGACGCATTGGGAATGAGCGGACTCTTGGTGAAGTCCACGCTCATCATGCGCGAGAACCTCGAGATCATGAATGAACGCGCGATGTCCTCGGTGCCGGTGCTGCTCGGCGGGGCCGCGCTCACGCGCACTTACGTCGAGCGCGACCTAAGAGAGATCTACGGTGGGCGAGTCTTTTACGGTAAGGACGCCTTCGAAGGATTGCGCGTCCTTGACCAGTTGGGCGAGATCCGTCGGGGCGGCGTCGACGATCCCTCCTTTGGCAGAGAACTCTCGCAAAAGAAGGTCACGCGACGCTTTCGAGACGCGTCGCCCGCGCCCGATTCCAGCCTGCCCCGGCGCAGTCCCGAGGTCGAGACCGACAATCCCCTCTTCGTCCCCCCCTTTCTCGGGACTCGCGTCGCCAAGGGCATCTCTCTCGACGAGATCAGCGGGTACTTGAATCTGACCGCGCTGTTTCGCAATCAGTGGGGCTTTCGACCCGAGAACGGCGAAGACGACCGTGCCTTCAAAGAGCGCGTGAGCGCCACGCTGCGCGAGCAGTTGAGCATCGCCAAAGGGGAGAACCTGCTCATCCCCCAGGTGGTGTGGGGGCACTTCCCCGCCGCGGCCGACGGCAACGATCTGGTGATCTACGCCGACGACGCCCACGACAGCGAATTGACGCGTTTCCGCTTTCCCCGCCAGAGCGAGGCGCCGAACCTCTGCATCGCCGACTTCTTCCGCTCGCTCGACAGCCCCGATCACGACTTCGCCAGCTTCATGCTGGTCACGATGGGTAGCCGAGTCTCAGAGCGCGCGCACCAACTCTTTAGCGAAAACCACTACAACGACTATCTGATGCTGCACGGACTGGGCGTGGAGATGGCCGAAGCGCTCGCCGAGCTCTGGCACCGGCGGATAAGAGAAGAGTTGGGCTACCAACAAGAGGACGGACCGACGCTCACCGGTCTGTTTCGCCAGCAGTATCGCGGCGGACGCTACTCGTGGGGCTACCCGGCCTGTCCCGATCTCTCGGACAACGCGAAAGTCGCCGCGCTGCTCGAGTCCGAGCGAATCGGCGTGTCGGTCTCGGAGGGCTTCCAACTCCATCCCGAGCAGACCACCGACGCCATCATCTGCCACCACCCCAAGGCCAAATACTTCGTCGCGTAGTTGACGCCGTTGAGCCCCCGACGTCCTACGGGCTTAGGCCCGACGCGCCGGCGACGCGACGGGCGTCGCACCGCTCAAGGCTTCTTGGGCGTGATAGCTCGAACGCGTCAACGGCGAGGCCTGCACGTGGCGCAGCCCCAATCGACGACCCCGCTCGGCGAGGTCGTCGAACTCGCCTGGCTCCCAGTAGCGAGCCACCGGAAGGTGGCGTTCGGTCGGACGCAGGTACTGACCGATCGTGACGATCTGCACGCCCACCGCGGCGAGGTCGGCGAGCGCCTCTTCAACCTCGTCGAGCGTCTCGCCGAGTCCGACCATCAGCCCCGACTTGGTCGTGAGACCGGCCTGGGCGCCACGCGCGAGCACGGTCAGTGAGCGCAGGTACCCCGCGCTCGGTCGCACCGCGCGCTGGAGTCGAGCGACGGTCTCGATGTTGTGATTCAAGACGTCGGGCCGAACATCGACCAGGAGTTGGAGCGCGTCGGGATCGCCCTTTAAGTCGCTGGTCAGCACTTCCACGTCAGTACCGGGCGAACGCTCACGAATAGCCCGCACGCAGCGAGCGATGGCGCCCGCGCCGCCGTCGTCGAGGTCGTCTCGGGCGACGCAGGTGATGACCGCGTGCGCCAAGTTCAGGCGAACCACCGCCTCAGCCACGCGGTCGGGCTCGGTGGGATCGAGCGCCATGGGCTTGCGCGTGTCGATCAGACAGAAGCCACAGGCTCTCGTGCAGCGTTCGCCGTTCACCATGAACGTCGCGGTGCCGCCCGCCCAACACTCGTAGATATTGGGACATCCCGCCTCTTGACATACGGTCACCAAGCGCAAGTCTTCGGTGAGCGTTCGCAGCGACTGGTACTCCGGTCCCATATGCGCCTCGACGCGGAGCCACTCGGGCTTACGGGCGCCGAGCAACAGGCCCGCGTCGGGATCCACGCCGGCGCCCCGAAGCCGTCGAAGGAGCGGACGCTCCGCCGAGATGGTCGCCACGCTTCGATCGACGCGCGCCACGCGCGCCTCTCCCCCGAGGGCCCGCTCAAGTTCGTCGCCCAACATATTCTCGATCTCGAGCGTGGTCACCGAGAGTCCCAGCGAAGCGAGCGACGCCACGGGCTTGTCGGCGATGCCACAGGGCACGATGGCCCGAAAGCCCGCGAGATCAATCTCGACGTTGAGCGCCACGCCGTGCAGCGTGCGCCGTTGGCCGAGCTCGTTGCGTTCGGTGCGTACGCCCACCGCGGCGATCTTGGCGGGCACCCCATCGAGATCCGCCCACACGCCGGGATATCCCTCAAGTCGACCCACCGGTCCTAGTCGAGCGTCGGGGTCGGCGCGACGAACCGTCGCGATGACGGCGTCTTCGAGCCGGCGAACGTGGTCCTTGCCGGCGGCTGGATCATCGTTCACGCTCACGATCGCCCACGCCACGACCTGGCCAGGCGCGTGGTACGTGACGTCGCCACCTCGGTCAGCGTCGACGACGACGGCGTCGAGTTCTGACGGGGGTACGAGAAAATGCTCCTCGAGCGTGCGAACGCCCCGGGTGTAGGTCGGCGGATGCTCAAACAGCAAGACGTAGTCGTCACTGGCTTGTAGCAACGAACGCTGCAGCGCGTTAGCTTCGGCGAAGGAGACTCGGCCCAAGTGACGTCGGCGCAACACCTATCGCTCGCTCTCAAGGTCCATGCCTGCCAGCAACTCCGCCACACGTTCAAGGTAACTCGCCGCGCCCACCGGTTCACAGACCCGATGGTCAAAGGCGAGTCCCAACACCATCCGCCGGCCCACTTCGAGCGTCGAATCACCTTTTGAGGTCCGAACGACCGGCGCCAGACGAACCGCGCCCATGGAGAGGATCGCGACTTCTGGCTGGATGATGATCGGCTCGGTCCACAGCGCGTGCGCACTGGGCGCGCCAATGACCGTGAAAGTTCCCCCCATGAGGTCGTCGGCCGTGAGTTGGCGCGAGGCGAGGCGATCGTCGAGTTCACTCACTCGACGCGCCAGCGCGCGCAAGGTCAGACCGGCCGCGGCGTGCACCACGGGCACCAACATGCCGTCGTCGGCGACGGCCCGAACGAAGCCGAGGTTGACCGTGCGGTGAATGACCAACTCCTCGCCTAAGAAAGTAGCGTTGAGAAACTCAAACTCGCCCAACGCGCGCACCGCCGCGAGACTGACCACCATCTCGTCGCTGATCGTCACTCCGTCACGGGTGACCCGACCGATCGCTTCCAGATCGCCAAATATCGTGCCGTCGACCTCGATCGCCACGAAGCCGTGCGGCGTGCCTTGACTCGACACCGACATGTGATGGCCCATTCGACGTCGTCCGTGACTGAGCGGCACCACCAGCGCTTCGCTCGGACCCTGGGCGACGGCGCGTTCGGCGTCTCGACGGGTGATGGCGCCCCCGGCACCGGTACCGCGAAGCGTCGAGGACTCCACGCCCGCGTCGGCGAGAATGCGCCGCACGACGGGTGACACGACGACGCCGTTGGCGCTGGGGACGTCGGCCACCCTGGACGAAGGCGCGCTCGGAGAAGGCGTGTACGCAACGGTTTCACCGACGGAACGAGATTGCGCACCCGGCGCGACCGACTCATCGATGACCGCAACTCGCGATCCGGTAGCCACGGTGTCCCCCTCGCCGGCGATGATCTCGACGAGCTCGCCCGACGCGGGAGAGGGCATTTCGGAGTCGACCTTGTCCGTGGAGACTTCGAAGAGGGGCTCGTCGCGCGCGACGTGGTCACCCACCTTCTTGAACCACTTCGTGATGATTCCCTCGGTGACCGATTCACCCAGCGACGGCAACGTCACGTCTGTCATAGCTTCGACACTACCGGCACCAAAGTTGGGTTAATTAGCGACGAAACGTGCGGCGTCAGTTCTTCTATTCGCGGGCGAGGAAGGTGCTCTCTAGAGGCAGACGGCATCGAGAAACGACTTCGCCTCCCGCCGCGAACGGAGCACGTGCACCGTCGTGTCAGACCCGTGCCGCAAGATCTCGGAGCGTGCGTACTCAGGTTCTGAACGACGGTTGCGCCAAATCCTCCCAACGCCGCCCCACTCGTCGCGCAAGCGTCGGTTGACCGAGTCCTCGCAACCCTCGGGCATCTTGCCAACGGGCTTGCGAAGCCCCCGCACAAACGAGCGACTCGCGCACAACCACCAAGGAGTATCAAGAAAGACGACGGTTTCCGCGCGTTCGAGCCGGAGGGCAAGCGTCTCGTTGTAGTTGCCGTCGATGATCCAAGCCTCGTCAGCGAGCAGCGCGCGTTGGCGTTCTCGCCACTCGTCGTCCGACGGTCGCACCCAGCCCGGCTTCCAGTAGTGGACGTCGAGGTGAATTATCGGCAAACCAGTCCTTGCCGCGAGCGTACGTGCGAAAGTGCTCTTCCCGGACCCCATCATCCCGTCGACGAGGACGCGGTGGCCGATGTTCTCTAGGGACATTTATTACGTGTGACATCAACCAACGTGTAGTCCCCGTCCGGCCAACGCGAGGAGCGTTTCACCAAAGGTCTCCGACAGTGACGGGTGCGGTTGGATCAATGCGGCGGCTTCCTCGGCCGTCGCCTCCCAGTTGACGGCGAAGTAGCCCGCGCCGAGTTGTTCCGTGACCCAGGGCCCAGCCATGTGCACGCCCAGAATCTGGCCGGCCGTGCCGTCGGCACGTTTTTCAGCGATGACTTTCACCACGCCCTCGGTATCGCCGATGATTTGCGCGCGGCTGTTGCCGCCGAAGGGATCCTTCTTCACCACGACCTCGTAGCCCTTCTCCTTCGCCAGTGATTCGGTTAGTCCGCAGAACGCCACCTCGGGGTTAGAGTAAATGGCCCAGGGCACGCGGTCGTAGTCGACGGGCACGACGGGCTCGCCCAGGATGGTCTTGATGGCGACGATCGCCTCGGCGAAGCCGACGTGGGCGAGCTGGGGCGTGTCCGCGACTACGTCACCAACGGCGAAGACGTGCGCCGCGCCGGTTCGTTGATTGCTATCAGCCACGACGAAGCCTCGATCGTTGATGACGACGCCCGTGTCGTCGCCGAGCAGGCCCTCGGTGCGTGCGCGCCGTCCCACGCTCATCACCACCATGTCGGTCTCGACGCCCTCCTCGCCCTCGATGGCAATCGTGGTGGCACCTTTCTTCGGGCTGTGCCCGGTGATCTTGACTCCGACACGAATTTCAATACCGCGCTTTTTAAAAGAGCGCTGTACGACGCTCGCGACTTCACTGTCACAGCCCGCCAAAATCGATGGCAGGCTCTCGAGAATCGTGACCTTGGTGCCCAAATCCGCCAGTAGCGAAGCGAATTCGCAGCCGATGGCCCCGCCGCCGATGACCGTCGCGGTGGCCGGCAGGGCGCTCAAGTCCAAAAACTCATCTGAAGTAACCACGATCGATCCATCGACGTCGAAGCCGGGCAAAGTGCGCGGCACCGAACCCGGGGCAAGGATCACGTTGGTGCCCCGCGCGACGACGCCGGCGTCCGCACCGTCGAGCACGGTGACGCTCAAGTCCTTTTCGAGTCGACCGGTCCCCTCAAAAATCGTGACCTTGCGGCCCTTGAGAAGTCCCGAGAGGCCCTTGAAGAGGCGCTCCACGATCTCGTTCTTGCGTTGCTGGCTGACGGCAAAGTCCACCGACACGCTCTTCGGGGTGATCCCGAATTCCGACGCGTGCTCGACCGTTCGACGAACGTGTGCCGTTTCGAGGAACTCTTTCGCCGGTACGCAGCCACGATGCAGACAGGTGCCCCCGACCTTGTCACGCTCGACGATCGCCATATTGAGACCGGCGGATGCGCCGTAGAGGGCGGCGGCGTAGCCGCCAGGACCTCCCCCGATCACGACGACATCGAACTGCTGGACCTCGTTAGCCACGGTGTTTCCCTTCAGTAGTACAGCGCCATCCCCCGGGGAAATCCTAATGTTCTTGCTCTTTAGTCCCCGCAGGGCGAACTACGAGCGTCGGCCTCGCTGGGCGTCGGCGGCCTGGGTCGCGAGTTCGTCGACGAAGTCGTTCATGCGGTCCCCCGAGTGACCCTTCACCCACGAGAACGTCACGTCGCGTCCGCACTCGAGCGCCAGCGGCAACAACTGCTCCCACAAGTCTTGGTTCGCCACTGGCTGGCCCTTGGCGTTCTTCCAGTTGCGCCGTCGCCAGGCGACGTACCACGAGTCGTGAAAACACTTCACGACGTACGTCGAATCGCTCACGATCTCGATCGGGCCCTCGGGATGCTCCTTCAGAGCCTCGATGACCGCTTGAATCTCCATGCGCTGATTCGTCGTGTGGCCCGCGGCGCCGCTGGCGAACTCGCTCGGGCCACTCGCCCACGCCCAGCCTCCAGGACCGGGATTACCGCGGCAGGCACCATCGGTATGGAAACGGTTCATATGACGCGAGTAATCCAGGCGTCGGGATCTTCGGTAAAGCGCGTCACCGCCGCGGGCAGATTTCCACGCAGGACCTGACCCAACGTGACGTGTTCGAGCACCTCGCGCAAGGCGCCGCGAACGGCGACCCACACGTCGCGCAAATGCGTCGCTTCGCCTTCGTAGACGAGCGTTTCGGGACGCATCCCACGAACGCCGGCCATCGGTCCACTCACGACGCGCAAGATGTCAGCGATCGTGATCTGGTCCGGGTCGTGAGCGAGCTTGAATCCGCCCTCCGGGCCACGCTGACTGGTGACTAGGCCCCCGCGACGTAGGTCCGAGAGTATGGCGCCGAGAAACTTAGCTGGCAGGTCCTGTTCGTGCGCCAAATGGTCGGCACTCACCGAGACGTCGCTGGCCGCCAGAGTCAAGAGCGCACGAATGGCGTACTCGGCCTTGGCGGGAATCTGCATAGCCCCATTCTGCCCCACCTCGTTGGGGCGCGTGGCGCCACTCGACGCTCCTCCTATCGTGGTGGACGTGTTCGACCTTGCGACCCGGCGTCTCTACCTCTGCGTACCAATGCGCGAGGATATGGCGATCTTCTTACCGGGCGTGCTGCATGGAGGCGTCGACGTCGTCCAACTCAGGGAAAAGACCTTGCCCGTGCCGGCACAGTTGGAACAGGCCCGTCTCATCGCCGCCATCTGTCGAGAGTTCAACGTGCCCTTTATCGTCAACGACTCACCCGAACTCGCGCTTGAGGCGGGTGGCAACGGCATGCACGTCGGGCAAGACGACGTCAGCGTGGAACGCTGTCGAGAGCTTCTCGGGGCCGACGCCATTGTCGGGCTCTCGACGCACTCGGCGAGCGAGTTCGAAGACGCCCTAGGTCAGAACATCACCTACCTCAGTGCCGGCCCGATAGTGCCGACCCCGACCAAAGTCGGCCGTGCGGGAACGGGCGTTCGCTACGCCCTTGAGTGCCAAACCCGCAGTCCCCGGCCGGTCTTTGTCACCGGCGGGGTGGACGAGACAAACGTCGCCGCGCTGGTGGCGCTCGGCCTTCGTCACTTCGTGGTGGTACGCGCGATTACCGAGGCGAGCGACCCCGACCTCGCGGCCCGCAACATTCGCCGAGCCCTCGACGAGGCGCTCTCAGCGATGCCGGTCGAGCCAACCTAGCAACGTCGCCACCATACGAGGGTCGGCCCGGAGTTGGTGGCCCGCACCTTGAATAAGGCGAAGTTCCGCTCGACCCTCGGCCGCGGCGACCAAGTCTCGCGCGTCCGACGCGGGCACCTCGACGTCGTCGGTACCGTGACCGATGAGCAGCCGGCGTGGCGGGATTTTCTTTATCGCGCGCATTGGGTCCACGGCCAGCAAGTCTCTATAGAGCTCGTCGGGCGCGAGGAGGTCTCGCTCGTTCCCGACGACGCCCGCGACCTGGACGGCGCGATGGATCTCCTCGGCAGTGCCCGCCCAGGGCCGTAAGTGTGCCGGCGCCGCGAAGGTGGCCACGCCGCGAACTCGTTCGTCGTCGGCCGCCACGGCCAGCGCGAGCGAGCCCCCGAAACCGAATCCCGCCAGCGAGATGGGCTGTTCACCTTCGGCCACGCGATCGAGGATCAGACCTAAGTCCTGGCGCCACTGGCTCGCCGAGAAGGTGCCCGTACTGCCGCCCACCCCCGAGAGTGTGCCGGTGGCCACCGTCCATCCCGACTCGCTCGCGACGTGCTCGGCAAGTTCGGGCAAGAGACCCGCCGCTTGACGACCCATGCCGGTAAGTCGAGGGAGACCGTGCACGAGAACGAGCACGTGCCCGGCCACCGGACGTGCGACGGCGCTTGAGATCCTAAGGTCGAGCAGCGAGTCACCACTTCGTAGCTGCTCGTGGGCGAGCACGGGCGACTAGATGCCTAGGCGTTGGGCCAGTAGCTCACGGTGGTACGCCGGGTCGCCTAAGAACAACTCTGAACTCTTCGCGCGTTTGAAGTAGAGGTGCGCCGGATGTTCCCAGGTGAAACCGATGCCGCCATGGATCTGGATGTTCTCGGCCGCGCAGTGAAAATACGCCTCGGAACAGAACGACTTGGCGAGACTCGCCGCGATCGGCAACTCGTCGTTGCGCTCCTGCGCGGCCCAGGCGGCGTAGTACGCCGCGGACTTCGCCGACTCGACGTCGAGCAGCATGTCAGCGCACTTGTGCTTGATCGCTTGGAACGATCCAATGGGTCGACCAAACTGCACGCGATTCTTCGCGTACTCCACCGACGCGTCGAGCACACGCTGGGCCCCGCCGACCTGTTCGGCGGCCAACGCCGCCGCGGCGACCTGCAAAGTCGCCTCCAAACCAGCGAGCGCGGCGCCCTCGTCGCCCACGAGCTTCGCGGGCGCGCTCTTGAACTCGATGCGGCTCTGTTTGCGGGTCTGATCCATGGTCGAGAGCGACTCGCGGGTGACGCCCTTCGCGTCGCCCTCGACGGCGAAGAGCGAGAGGCCCTTAGCGGTCATGGCCGGAACGAGCAGCAACGACGCGGTGGAGCCGTCGGTGACGTAGTTGCGAACGCCATCAAGAACAAAACCGTCGCCCGAAGGAGATGCCGTCGTCGAGGTCATGGTGAGGTCCCACTGACCGGCGTCGTCGGTGACGGCGAGCGTGGCGATCGTCTCGCCCGAAGCCAGACCCGGCAAGTACGCCGCCTTGTCGGCGTCGTTCCCCACGAAGAGCAGCGCGTTCGCCGCCAGCGCGACGGTGGAGAAATACGGTGAGCAGAACAGGGCGGCGCCCATCTCTTCGAAAACGACGTAGAGCTCGACCGGACCAAATCCCTGGCCCCCGAACTCCTCGGGAATGCCGAGACCTTGTAGGGCCAGCTCGTTGGCCATCTGCGCCCATACCGCCGGGTCGTAACCCTCCGGGGTCGCCATCAGACGGCGAACCTCGGTTTCGGGCGACTTCTCTTCCAGAAATCGACGAACCATCTTACGAAGTTCGTCTTGCTCTTCACTGAAGCCAAAGTTCATCTCGAGCCCTTATCTTCTCTGGCGCATTGAGCGCCCAGGTCGAGATTAGCCAATCTTGACGAGGAGATTTTTCGTGGCATTCTTAGGGGATGGACAACGTCGAATTGGTCTGGTCGGACGCCTCCGCCGAGATCCACCGCTTCGTGGTCGGTCCCATTGCCAATAACGTCTACGTCGTTCGATGTCGCCGCACCGGCGAGTCGACCTTGCTCGACGCGGCCAACGAACACGACCGCCTGCTACGCGTGGCGACCCGCCTGGGGGTGACCTCGGTGCTCGAGACCCACGGCCACTGGGATCACATCGGCGCCGTCGAACAGGTGCGCGACGCGGGCATAGACGTATGGGTGCGCACCGAAGACGCGGGCATGCTGCCGAGCTACGACCACCTCATAGAAGACGACACCGTGCACGTCGTGGGTGATTTGCGCCTGCGAACGGTGCACACACCGGGTCACACACCGGGCAGTATCTGCTTCTCGCTCGAGAACACGCCGATGCTCTTTACCGGCGACACGCTGTTTCCCGGTGGCCCGGGCAACACGACGTTCGACGGCGGGAACTTTGCCACCATCATCACGTCAATCGAAGAGCGACTCTTTCGCGTCTTTGACCAAGGAACAACGATCTGGCCCGGTCATGGCGCGCCGTCGACCATTGGCACCGAGCGTCCTCACCTCGACGAGTGGGTGCAACGAGGCTGGTAATAAGGGTCAACCAATGAGAGCGCACCGGTAGGCTCGCTGCGTGCCACAAACGCTGCTCGAACTACGCAACCTGCACGCCGAGGCCGAAGGTTCCGCCATCCTTCGTGGGGTCGATCTGATCGTCAACGAGGGCGAGGTGCACGCGCTGATGGGGCCGAACGGCGCGGGCAAGTCCACGTTGGCGAGTGTGATCATGGGCCACCCCGGTTACAAGGTGACCAGCGGGGAGATCTTGCTACGGGGCGAGAACATCGCCACTTGGACGCCCGACGTGCGGGCTCGAGCCGGCATCTTCCTCGCATTCCAGTACCCCGAGGCCATCAGCGGGGTGTCGGTCATCCAGTTCTTGCGTCAAGCGATCGCCGCGCGCAAGGGACTCGAGGAGCTCAGCGTCCTAGAAGTACGCCTCGATCTGGCGGAGTGGATGGATCGACTCGGCATCGACCGCGCCTTCGCCGAACGGCACTTGAACGACGGTTTCTCTGGAGGGGAACGAAAGCGCAACGAGGTCTTGCAGATGGCGTTGCTCGATCCGATCGTGGCGCTGCTCGACGAGACGGACTCGGGGCTTGACATCGATGCCCTGCGCATCGTGGCCAAGGGCGTTCGAACCGTGCGCGAGCAACACCCCGCCATGGGCGCGATCGTCGTCACGCACTACGTCAAGCTGCTCGACGAGATACGTCCCGACTATGTCCACGTCCTCTTCGACGGTCGAATCGTGCACTCCGGGGGGCCCGAACTCGCCACCGAGATCGACCACGACGGCTACGACGCGTGGCGCCCGGTCAGCGCGTGACCAGTTTTAGCGCCCGGCGGGTTCGCGCGGACGTGCCCCAGCTCACGCGCATGGTGAACGGCCACACAATTACCTACCTTGACACCGCCTCGAGCTCTCTCCAGCCACGCCCGGTAATTGAGGCCATGAGTCGCTACTACGAACTGCGACACGCCAATGTCCACCGGGGCGTCTACCAAACCGCGAACGAGGCCACCGAGGCCTACGAGGGGGCTCGCGCCCGCGTCGCGGGTTTCATTCGTGCGCCCGGGGGCGCCAGCGAGGTCGTCTTCACGAAGAACACGACCGAATCGTTCAATCTCATCGCGAAGTCCTGGGGCGCGGCCAACCTTGGACCGGGCGACGTGGTGTTGCTGAGCGAGATGGAGCATCACGCCAATATCGTGCCGTGGTTTCAACTTCGCGAGACCACGGGCATCGAGGTCCGATTTATTCCGGTCACTGACGGCTTTCGCCTGGACCTGGACAACCTCGACGAACTCCTACAAGGCGTTCGTTTGCTTTCCATCACGGGCATGTCCAACGTACTCGGCACGAAGAACCCCCTGAAAGAACTGGCCAGCGCCGCGCACAGCGTCAACGCGCTGATCGCGGTCGACGGGGCGCAGTCGGTAGCCCATGGCGCGACGGACGTCGCCGATCTCGAACTTGACTTTCTGACATTTTCCGGACACAAGATGCTCGGACCCACGGGGATTGGGGTGCTGTGGACCCGCGAGGAAATCTTGGACTCCATGCCCCCGTTCCTCGGCGGCGGCGGCATGATCGCCGACGTACGAACTGACGGCTACACCCCCGCGCGAGGCGTCACGCGCTTTGAAGCCGGCACGCCACCCATCGCCGAGGCGGTGGGGCTCAACGCCGCGGTGCGATACCTCGAAGCGCTCGGGATGGCTGCCGTGGTCGCGCACGAGAGTGAGCTCACCGCGGACGCCCTGACACGTCTCGAGTTGACATTCGACGGACGAGTTCGCGTCATCGGCCCGTTGGACACCATCGAACGTGGCGGCGTAATCAGCCTGGACGTGGAGGGCGTACATGCCCACGACGTCGCCCAAGTTCTCGACCAGTTTGGCGTGTGCGTACGGCCGGGTCACCACTGCGCGAAGCCCCTTATGCGACGTTTCGGTCTCACTGCCACCGCCCGAGCGTCGTTCGGGCCCTACTCGCTAACAAAGGACACCGACGTACTCCTCGAGGCGATCGAACACACCCTCAAGATGTTTGGTTAGTCGTGTCGAATCTCGAAGACCTCTACCGCGAAATCATCCTCGATCACTACCGCTCACCGCGCAATCGAGGTGAACTGCCCACCCCACCCGCTCACCGGGTCGAGGGCTTCAATCCGCTCTGCGGCGACGACGTCGTGATCTACCTCAATGTTCGAGACGAGGTGCTAGAAGACATCAAGCTGACCGGACACGGTTGTTCGATATCTCAGGCGTCGTCCTCGCTCATGAGCGCGGCGGTAAAGGGCCGGTCGCTCGCGCAGGTCCAGAGCACGATTGACACGTTCAAGGAGTTGATGACTGGACACGATGCGTCACTGTCCAAGGACGAGGAGATTGACGAAGAGTTGGACCTACGAACGCTGGGCGAGCTCGCGGCGCTCCAAGGAGTGGTGAAGTTCCCGGTTCGAATCAAGTGCGCGATGCTGGCGTGGAATGCACTACGACAGGGCCTCGAAGAGTTCGCCCAGTCCCCGGGCCACTAAAAAGTAATCGGTCTCGATGAACGAGAGTTGATCAGGCGGGCGTACTGCGAAAGATGTCGTAACCGTCGCGCTCGAGTGTCACTGCGAGTTCGGGGCCTCCAATCGCAACGATCCGTCCGTCGCTCATCACATGAATCATGGTCGGCGTCAGTTCGAGCAGTAGTCGGCGAAAGTGCGTGATCGCCAATACGCCGCAGTTCCACTCCGTCGTCGCAGCCATGAGGCGCTGGGCGACCACGTCCAGTGCGTCGACGTCGAGCCCCGAATCAATCTCGTCGAGTAATGCGAACTTCGGGCGGAGCACACCGAGTTGGACCAGTTCGGCGCGCTTACGTTCCCCGCCCGAGAGATCCACGTTGACGAAACGATCAAGCAGCTCGGGCGCCAATTCGATTCGACGCGCCTCTTCGAGCATCCTCGCGCGCAACGTGGCGGGCTCGGCGCCGGCGGCGATGAGCAGATCGAAGGACCGCACTCCGGGGATCTCGAATGGCTGTTGGAGCACGAGCATCAGCCCCGCGCGGGCCCGCGCGGTCGGCGACATTGTCAGGAGTTCGGCGTCGTCAATCGTCACCGAACCATCGAGGACCCGATAGCCCGGGTGACCGGTCAGCGCGTGCGCCAACGTTGACTTGCCCGAGCCGTTGGGGCCCATGATCGCGTGAACCTCGCCCGAGTGCATGGTGAGGTTGAGGCCCTTTAAGACCTCTTTGCCCGCGACCTCGACCCGCAGTCCTTCGATCTTCAAAGTCGAACTCATGGCACCAACACTTCGAGGCGACCGTTGTTATTTTGCACGTCGTAGTGAGCCACCGGCCGGGTCGCGGGTAGCGTTACCGCGGCGCCGTCCGAGAGTCGAAACATCGCTCCGTGGCGCGCGCATTCGATCTCGGCGGTCTCGACATCCACTTCACCCTCGGACAAGCTGTACTCCTCGTGGCTGCAACGGTCGTCCAATACGTACACGGTCTCGTCGATGCGCACCGCCACCAAGATCCGTCCCTCGACGTGCAGTTGGCGCGGAATGCCTTGGTCATAATCGCTCAAGGTTCCTATGTCAATCTTGGTCACGAAGTCACCACGGCCACGTTGGCCAGAACCGAGGCCACGTCGCTCTCGACCAACTCTGCCAGTTCGCTCGGCAACGCCGACAGCATCTCGTAAAAGAATCCTTGAATCAACAGTCGCTGGGCGTCTTCACGACTAACCCCCCGTGACTCGAGGTACCAACACTGCAATTCATCGAGCGGGCCCACGGTGGACGCGTGCGCGCACATCACGTCATTCTCTCTGATTTCCAGGTTTGGCACGCTATCCGCGTGCGCCGCGGGCGACAAGAGGAGATTATGGTTCGTCTGGCGCGCGTCGGTACGCTTGGCGCCCTTTTCAATCTCTATCAACCCGGTGTAGACCGACCGTGAGCGATCGGCGACCGCACCCTTGGACAACAGTGTCGACGTGGTCCTCGGCGCTACGTGGAATTGGCGAGTTCGAAAATCGTGCACTTGATCACCCGAACCGAGAAAAGTAGTGCGCAGCTCGTTGGACGCACCAGCGCCGACGAGTTCGGCGTCGTTGCGCGATCGGTCGTAGTGCGCGCCCAGGCCAATGATCGCCTGGTGCAGTCGAGCGTCACGAGTGATGAATCCGGTCGTTCGCGCGATGTGCCAGGCACTGGCGTCTAGTCGTTGGTAGGTAATCAAACGCAACGACGCGTTGTCGTCCACCCGATACTCGCTGACGGGGACGACAAGTGCATCGCCGCCGCCTTCGAAGTACTCCACCACCGTCACGCTCGCGCCCCGGCCGACCACAATCTGAGTGCGAGGAAAAGAGGCCCCGGCGGTCGATTCGTTTAACACGACGATCGGTTCGGCGACGTTGACTCCCGCCGCGACCCGGATAACCGTCGCGCTCGGGGCCAGAGCGGCGTTCAACATCGCGAAAGTGTCGCTTTCGTAACGATGCAGTAGCGATTCGCCCGTCAAGGAATCGTTGGATTCGTCGATCTCAACGCTCACGCCCTCCAAAAGGTCACCGGTGCTGACGCAAAAACCATCGACGACTCGGATCACGAGGCCCGCCCGCTGACAGAGTTGCGTCGCGAACGCCGAGTCCGGTGCTGACGCCGGAGCGCTCGGCACCTCAAATCGTTCGAGGCCCAGATCGCCAAGGGGGGCGTAGCGCCACACCTCGTCACTAGTGGTGGGCAGACCGGTCGACTCGAAGATTGACCAGGCCCGACGTCGAGCGGCCGCATCTGGTCGGTCGTCAATGAATGTGGAGGCTGACTCAGCGAAGGCGTTCATAGGGTTTAAGGACTCAGGCAGTGTACCGGCCGGTCGCTCCCTTCCCGCAGGCGCGACATAGGCTGAGCCATCGTACGAAAGGGGCCGCATGGATTTTTCATCCGACGTCATCACGCTCGACGTTAAGGGTCATGTCGCCACACTCTGGCTTGATCGCCCCGAAGCTCGCAATGCCCTCGGGAGCGCCTTCTGGCGTGACTTGCCACGGGCCGCGACAGCGGTCGCTAGTGACCGATCAATTCGAGTATTGGTAATTGCCGCGAAGGGTCCGCACTTCACCGTCGGGCTCGACCTTAAGGAGTTCGGTGGCAACTTTATGGCGGGCGGCGTCGACTCATCCAAAGCCACGTCCAACACCGAGGCCTACGAGGCACTCTCAAGAATGCAGCAAGCCATCACCTCGATCACCGATTTAGAGATTCCCGTCATTGCCGCGGTACACGGTTACTGCATCGGCGGCGGGGTCGACCTCATATGTGCTTGCGACGTGCGATTGTGCTCGAGCGACGCAATCTTTTCGATTCGAGAGACGAAAATCGCAATCGTTGCCGATCTCGGTACCCTCCAACGCCTGCCACGCATCGTGAGCGCCGGCCACGTGGCCGAGCTGGCCTTGACCGGCAAAGACTTCGACGCGAGGCGAGCGGCCTCCATCGGCCTGGTGAACTCGGTGTCCGGTCAAAATGCCGGGGACGCGTTAGCGGCAGCGCACGAGTTGGCCGAAGAGATCGCGGGGAACTCTCCGGCGGCGGTACGCGGTACGAAAGCCGTCCTGGCCGCGAATGACGGACGCACCGTGGCCGAGGGCCTCGACTTCGTCGCGCGATGGAACACGACGCACCTGTACAGCAACGATCTTCGTGAAGCGATGGCCGCCTTCATCGAACGGCGGCCGCCGGTTTTTACCGACGACTAGCGGCGCCAGAACTTCCAGCCGCGCCGGTCCCTCTTCGCTAACTCGTCGAGATGACGGCGGCGTTCTTCGAACATCGCCGGAGCCACGGCGTCGATAATCTCGCTCGCTGACTCCAAAAGCTCTCGCCGCTCCTCAACGGGGACGTTGGTGCCGGGGGACTCGACCGGACGGTCCACCAGGGTGCCGTGCGACCAACCAATGTCGACCAGTCGCCGTTCGTAGGTCAGACAGTTCTCCGGACACGACCACGGTTGGTCGGGTGCGAGACCCAGCACACAAAACCGTGCCACCTCGCCCGACTTGTACGTTCGACTTTGAAAGTGCTTACACTCCTCGCGCATTCCCATAGAGACATTGTTTCACGTCACTCGCGGTCGTAGGCTGCATGCCCATGGCGTCCGACCTAATGCTCGACGAGCACGTTTTGTCCAGGCGCGAATTGACCGACGCGTCACTCGTGGCGAAACGAGCATTCTTCAACGACCCCTTCTTTCGATTCCTCTCCCCCAGCGAGCACCTGCGCTCGCGTGGGCTCACGATCTTCTTTCGCACCAATCTCGCCCACTTTGGTGAAGGGGGGCGAATCGTGACGGTACGCGAACCCGACGGCACAATCCTCGGCGTGGCGGCCTGGCTCCCCACTGAGCGATACCCCCAGTCGGTGGGAACGCAACTGGCCCAGATCCCCGGCACGCTTCGCGCACTGTATCGACGACCACGCGCGCTTCTTGACGGAACGAAGTACTTAAACGCCATCGCGAAGTCCCACCCCAAAGAGCCTCATTGGTATCTTCTCTTACTCGTCGCCGATCCATCGATTCAGCGAAGCGGCGTAGGCACGATGTTGATGCATCACGGACTGGCCCTCGCCGACGCTGACGGCGTCGGCGGCTACTTAGAAACTCAGAACGAGGACAACCTGGCCTACTATCGCCGATTCGGTTACGAACTTCGTGAGACGCTCAAACCCGTCACCGAAGGTCCGCCGCTGTACACGATGTGGCGAAATTCGCGTTAGCCGATTGAGCCTTCCATCTGCAACTCAATGAGCCGAGACCACTCCACGGCGTACTCCATCGGCAACGTACGCGTTACAGGTTCGATGAAACCGTTCACGATCATGCCCATNNTGCCCATCGCCTGGCTCTCGGTCAGCCCCCGACTCATCAGGTAAAAGAGCTGATCGTCGCCGATCTTCGAGACCGTGGCCTCGTGGCCGATCGAGGCATCTTGTTCGCCGACTTCCATGTAGGGCCGGGTCTCGGAGGTCGACTTCTCGTCAAGGATCAACGCGTCGCAGCGCACGAAGCTCTTCGCACCGGTCGCGCCCTCTTCAACCTTGACGAGTCCACGGTACGCCGTCAGGCCCCCGTCTTTCGAAATGGACTTCGAGATGATGGTCGAGGTCGTTTCCGGAGCACAGTGCACCATCTTGGCGCCCGCGTCTTGCACCTGGCCCGGTCCGGCGTAGGCCACCGAGAGCACCTCACCCGAGGCCTTGGGACCCATGAGATAGACCGAGGGGTACTTCATTGTCAAGCGCGATCCGATGTTGCCGTCAATCCACTCGACGTGCGCCTCGGCTTCGGCGCGCGCGCGCTTAGTGACCAAGTTGTACACGTTGTTCGACCAGTTCTGAATCGTCGTGTAGGTGATGCGCGATCCCGGTAGCGCGACCAGTTCTACGACGGCCGAGTGCAGAGAGTCGGTTGAATAGATCGGCGCCGAACAACCTTCCACGTAGTGAACCTGTGATCCTTCGTCAGCGATAATGAGAGTTCGCTCGAACTGGCCCATGTTCTCGGTGTTGATACGAAAGTAGGCCTGCAGGGGCTGATCGACATTCACGCCCGGCGGCACGTAGATAAACGATCCGCCACTCCACACCGCGGAGTTCAAGGCGGCAAATTTGTTGTCATTGGGTGGAATGATGGTGCCGAAGTACTTGCGCACCAGATCGGGGTACTCACGCACTGCGGTATCCATGTCACAGAACAAGACGCCGAGACGTTCTAAGTCCTCACGGTTGCGGTGAAACACCACCTCCGACTCGTACTGGGCCGTGACCCCGGCTAAATATTTGCGCTCGGCCTCAGGAATGCCCAGTTTCTCGTAGGTGTTCTTGATCTCGTCGGGGAGGTCCTCCCAGCTATTCACCTGATGGTCGGTGGGCTTGACGTAGTAGTAGATATCGTCAAAGTCGAGGTTGGGCATCCGATCGGCGAACCACGGCAGCATCGGTTTCTTTTCGAATCGCTTCAACGCATCCAGGCGAAATTTCAACATCCAGGGCTCTTCGCTCTTCATCGCCGACATCTCTCGAACGATGGCCTCGTTGAGGCCCTTCTTTGGCTTGAAGACCGGTAACTGGTCGTCCGACCAGCCCAACTGGTAGCGACTGAAGTCCAAGTTGTCAATCGCCATAGTTCTCCTTTGGGATATTCCCTATGGATATAGTACTAACTCACCGACCGAACATGCCTCAATTACTGGCAAAATGGGGTGATGCCCTCGCCTCCCGCTGTTCCCCAGCGTCCCCACCGCATCGTCCGCCATGGCGACGAAAGGATCGACCCCTACTACTGGCTGATGGACCGCGACAGCGAAGAGGTCCTCGCGCACCTGCGGGCCGAGAACGAGTTCCTCGCCCAAGAGCTCGCGCCCCTCAAGGCCCTCGAGGACGAACTCTACGAAGAGATCAAGAATCGCATTGAAGAGACCGATATTTCGGTACCAGTGCGAAAGGGCGCTTGGTGGTACTTTGAGCGAACTCGTGAGGGGCTCAACTACCCCATCAGTGCTCGTGTGCCGACAAAGGGCGACGACCTCACGCCGCCAGTCATCGATCCGTTCACCACGATCGAGGGCGAACAGGTGATTCTGGATGAAAACCTCGAAGCCGGGGGACGTGAGTTCTTCTCGGTGGGCGTGCTCGCGCTTAGTCCCGACGACGCCTGGGTCGCGGTCGGCACCGACTTTGAAGGTAGCGAGCGTCACCATGTGACCGTACGCCCCCTCGCCGACCAGCCACCGATCGACGACGAACTCGACGACGTGTACTACGGATTCGCGTGGGCCAACGACAGTCGTCACTTTTTCTACATCCGCGTCGACGACGCGATGCGCCCGTGGCAGCTCTGGCGACACGAGCTAGGTTCTAGCGCCGCGGCGGACGTCTTGGTGTACCAAGAAGACGACGCCCAGTACACCGTCTCGGTCGGGCGCAGTCGCGACGACGCGATGATCGTCGTCATGATCAGTTCGTCGATGACGAGTGAAGTGCGATACCTGCGCGCCGAAGAGCCCACGAGCGATCTCGCAGTGCTCGAAGAGCGCCGACACGGCATTGAGTATGGCGTCGAGCACTTCACCGACGCCCGGGGACGTGGCTGGTGGCTCAAAATCACCAACGAGGGCGCGACGGACTTTCGACTGCTGGCCCGGCTGGTCGACGCCGAGCAGTGGCGTGAAATCCTCCCCGAGCGTCCCGGGAATCGGTTGGACGGGGTGGACGCCTTTCGGACGTTTCTCGCGTTCAGCGAACGCGACGAAGGGTGTGCCGCCGTTCGACTCGTGCCCGTACTTGACGGCGACGACCCCTTCGGCGAAGAGCTATTGGGGCGATCCACGTTGGTTGAGGGCGGCGCCTTTCCCAACACCGTGGGGATCTCGTCGAACCCGAACTTTGACACCACCCAACTGCGCGTGTCGATGACGTCGCTGATTACGCCGCGCCTCATCGCCGACGTCGTCGTCACGAGCGGTGAGTTGATCGTGCGCAAGCAGCAACACGTAGTGGGCGGCTACGAGGAATCGAGTTACGTGACGGGCCGACTCTGGGTAACGACCAGTGACGCGCTGCGCGTGCCGGTCTCGGTGGTCGCGCGCCGTGACCTCGTAAACGTGAACGCCGACGGAACCCTCGAAGCGCGCGCCGTGTCACCGATGATGTTGTACGGATATGGCAGTTACGAAATCTCGATCGAACCCACGTTCTCCTCGCTTCGACTCTCGCTGCTCGAACGCGGAGTGATCTTTGCCATCGCCCATATTCGAGGGGGCGGCGAGATGGGTCGCTCGTGGTACGAGATGGGTCGCCTGGCGCAAAAGCCCACCACTTTCAGTGACTTCGTGACGGTCGCGCGCTGGCTCATCGGTGAGGGTTGGACCTCGCGAGAAAAGCTCGCCGCGCGCGGCGGGTCGGCGGGAGGGCTCTTGATGGGGGCCGCGATGAACGAAGCGCCCGAACTCTTTCGCGCCATCATCGCCGAAGTTCCCTTCGTCGACGTCCTGACGACGATGCTTGACGCCTCGCTGCCCTTGACGGTTGGCGAGTGGGAAGAGTGGGGCGATCCCGACGCCAGCGCGACGGCCTATCGCACCATGAAGAGTTACTCACCCTACGACAACGTGCGCGAAAACCGCGAAGACGGGACTCCCCTCGTCTACCCACAACTATTCGCCTCGGGGGGGCTGAATGACTCGCGAGTGGGATTCTGGGAGCCGGCTAAGTGGGTCCTAAAGTTGCGCGACGCGAACCCCGCCAACTACGCCGTACTAAAGACTGAAATGGGCGCCGGGCACCGCGGGCCGTCGGGGCGCTACGACGCTTGGCGCGACGAAGCTCAGGTGCTGGCGTGGCTCTTGAACGAGATCACCCCGAACTTGTAGCACCCGCGCTCGCGGCGTGAAAGACCAAGATCAGCGTGGCCGGCAACGGCGTAGGAAAGACCACCGGGCTACCCGCGACGCTCACCGTCGCGCTCGAAGGAGAACCGATGGTGACGCGCGAGTCACCGGTCATCCTCAACGACTCGCTATGGCCAATGGCCACTCGACCCTGCCACTCCAACGTGCTCTTCGGTCCCATCTCGTAGACCGCCCACGTCGCGCCGAGCGAACCGCTCACGGCGACCTGATAGCCCGTCACGGGCACGCTATAGAACGCGTCGTCACCACTCACCGAAGTCGATCGAAAGGCCGAGGGAACGGGAACCGTCGTGGTGGTCGTCCTGGCCAGCGTCGTCGACGACGTAGTGCTGCCCTGGGACCCCTTTGCTGGGCCACGGTTTACGTAGTACGTCACCACCACCGCGATGATCAGGGCGAGCAAGATCGCCACCACGACTCGGCGCAACATGATCGAGAACGTCGAGCGATGTGAGGATCTCGAAAGAAACCAGTCGTCGTTGTGTCGATGGTGCGACGCCACGACGTCGTCGGCGCTCGACGTCGTCTCACTAAAGACGTAGTGACGCTCGGGATCGAGACGCGGACGTTCGACGGGGGGCCGGTGGAGTGGTTCGCCTGATTCGTCAATCAGGCGAAAACCCTTAGACGGCGCGTAGGGCGACGGCGGCGGCGAAAACAGTCGGCGCTCGACAGGCTTCGAGAGCTCTCTCATCTCGTCTCGGCGGAGCTTCCGAACGCGCAAGGTAATACCGGCTGCGAGCATGACGACGAGCAGTACCACAACGATCTTCACGACAAGTATCACGGTCGTCCTTCTCGGGTGCTGCTCGATTGGAGTTCGCGGGTCACAGAACGAAGCGTAGTGAACTCTGTCTGGCCCAGAGCGTACGCACGCTTGGTGTCGCCGCGCGACCTACTCCCCTCTACGCGCTTGATTAGGTTGTTGGAGATGGGAGAACTCGCCCTCGATCTTGGCGACGTGACGTTGCGCGCGATTACTTACGGGTCGAGCGACGCGCCACTAGCCATATGTCTTCACGGCTTCCCCGACTCCGCCCACACGTTTCGCCACCTGGCGCCGCACTTGGCCGACCGCGGGTACCACGTCGTGGTGCCCTTCCTTCGCGGTTATGCGCCCTCATCTCTCTCCAAGTCCGACAACTACCAGCTCGTCGCCGTGGCCAATGACGCGTTGATGCTGCACGATCGTTTGGGTGGCGACGAACGCGCCCTCCTCGTCGGTCACGACTGGGGAGCAGCCGCGACGTACGTGGCAACCAGCGCCGAGCCGAGTCGGTGGCGCCACGCCGTGACCATGGCCGTGCCACCAATGATGCTCTTCGCCGAAGCCCTCTCGACCTTCGATCAGCTTCGCATGAGCTGGTACGTGTTCTACTTTCAAAACCCCTTCGCCGAGATCGTGATCGAGCTCCGCGACTTGGAATTCCTCGAGCGACTTTGGCGCACGTGGTCACCGAACTACGCGCCCGAAGAAGATATGGATCACCTTCGCGAAGCACTCGGCGAACGTGATCATCTGCGCGCGGCCCTTGGTTACTACCGCGCGATGTTCGACGCCCGGCCGCTACTCGACGCTTCACTCCAGCACATCGCCGACGCGGCCTTCGCACCCTCGAGGGTGCCCACGCTGTACCTGCATGGAGCCGAGGACGGCTGCTTCGCACCGATCGACGCGGCCAAGGTCCTCGGCGCGCTCGCCCCCGACTCGAAGTACGACGTCATAAGGGACGTCGGCCATTTCTTGCATCTTGAACAGCCCGGCGCCGTGCACCGCGCCCTCGACGCGTTCCTCGACAACTAGTCCCCCGCCAACGAAAAAATCTGGGCGTGGCACGTGATAAGCCCGTCACGAAGAAGGCCCGCGAGCGCCTCGTCGCGGCGCGGCGCCGTTACGCCAACGAGGTTTACCAAAAGCTGGCGGCGAGAGTGCGGACCCTGTCGCAACGCGTCCAGCACCCGGCCTCGCAACTGACGGTTCGAGCCCTCAAACGGCGACTGTCGGCGAGAGACGCCCGCACTGCGCGGGGCCGGATCCTCACCACCGTGTTGGCGCCACGCGCAGTGCGTCGCCACCGGACACTCTCCACAGTGCGGCGTCGCACGACAAAACTGCGCGCCCACGTCCAGCATCGCTTGGTTGAAAGAGGCCGCGTTCGTTCGAGGGAGCAACTGGCTGGCGAGTGCCCGCGCCTCACTCGGGCGAAGTCGGCGATTCGCGAGGGCCCGGGCGAGGACCCGGCCCACGTTGGTGTCCAGCACGGCCACCCGCTCGCCGTACGCGAAGGACGCCACCGCGCTCGCCGTGTAGGGACCCACGCCGGGCAATGTTCGAAGTCGCGCGGCCTCGGCAGGAACCTCGTCGTGGAACTCATTGCGCAAGATTCGCGCGACCTCGTGCAGTTGCTTCGCGCGACGGTGATAACCCAACCCCTGCCACGCCATGACGACCTCTTTGAGGGACGCATTCGCACAGGAACTCGGCGTCGGAAAACGGGCCATGAACCTGGTCCAGGGTTCGATGACCCTCGAGGTCTGGGTCTGTTGGAGCATGACCTCGCTCACCAAAATGGCCCACGGACTCTCGTGAGCAATCCACGGCAACGGTCGCGCGATCGACGGCGCGGCCGCGCGAAGCGCTCGGCGAAACGCGACGAGGTCGCTACGCCCAGGCGTCGTCACCGTAGGGGCGTTGACGCGCTGGAGCGGACTCGCGCTTCCAGACCATGACCTTTCGACGGAAGTAACAGACCTCGAGTCCCTCTTGGTTGAAACCCTTGGACTCTACGACCACAATGCCCCGATCGTTCTTCGAGGTCGACGCGGTCTTTTCGAGAACCCGACTCTCCGCGTAGATCGTGTCACCGTGAAAGGTTGGGTTGCGATGAATCAATGACTCGACTTCTAAGTTGGCGATCGCCGCGCCCGAGACGTCGGGCACACTCATGCCCAGTACCAACGAGTACACGAGATTGCCCACCACCACGTTCTTCTTGTGTACGCTCTCGTGCTCGGCAAACCACGCGTCCGTGTGCAGCGGGTGATGGTTCATCGTGATCATGCAAAACAGGTGGTCGTCGGACTCGGTAATGGTCTTGCCGGGCCAGTGACGATATACGTCACCGATTTCAAAGTCCTCGAAGTAACGGCCAAAAGGGCGCTCGTAGGTGTTCACTGATCTACGCTGCCTTTCCCATGTTTACCACCGAGTCATTCATCTTCGACCAGTTCGCGCGCGGGACGGGTCGTGAACGACACCAGACCGCCGGGCAGCGTTTCACCGTCGATTACCAAGCGCCAGGTATAGCGCGAACTGGGAACTAGGGGAATCGGACCAAAGTTGACGGCAATCGGCACGTCCACGGGCGTGCCCACCGGGACGTCGTTGGGCGCGGCGGCGGCAAAGTCGCCCCGCACCTCGATGATCTGGGACCCCTCCGGCGTCTCAAAACGTACCGGCTGGCCGTCGGCGTCCTCGAGAAAGAGTTCCCAGTGATGCGAGGTGTTGAACTCGTGCGAGTCGACGCCGACCTTAATCGCCACCGCCGAGGGCGTTGGATCGGGGCCGGTGATGGACCACCCGCCGCCGAGCACGTAGAGCTTGCCGTCGGCTACTTGCGCCGAATCGGCCAGGAGCATAGTGATGTTCACTTGGCTAGCCTACGTCGGCTCTCTGCGGGAGAGAACCTGTAAATTTCACCTATGCCCTCACCCACGCCCGACCTCGACGTCACCGGGGCTCTCATTGACCGCGCCCAGTCGGTGATCGACGGCGCGCTGCGTGAAATCGTGACGCGCGGAGGCGTGGACCAGAATGAAGGTCTCGCTTACGACCTCGCGCACGCGGCGAGCGCACTGGCGACCGCGAGGTCCTGTCTCAGTTACGCCGCCCAGGGCGAGAATGAAGCGCGCCTGGTCGCGGCGTTTCTCGCGCTCACGCTGACGGATCTCTCGAACCGAGTGCTCGGACGAGAGGACCTCTGGGGCGTAGAACTGAACTGGTTCGCCCCGTTTCATTCCTTCGTGTCGACCTACCGCGCGCCGTCCTTTCTCGCCGGTCTCGCCGAGTCCCCGGGCCCTCGCCACCTGGGCGAGGACTTTGCGATGGTGGGTGAGCTCTTTCACCGCTTTGCCGAGGAACAGGTTCGTCCCCACGCCGAGCACGTCCATCGTACGAACGGCGAGATCCCCGAATCGATCATCACCGGGCTAAGCGAGCTCGGCGGTTTCGGACTCTCGATACCCGAGCAGTTCGGCGGCTTTTCTACGGGCGGTGAGTCTGAGTACGTGGGCATGGTCGTGGCCACCGAAGAGCTCTCGTGGGGCAGTCTGGGTATCGGTGGCTCGCTCATCACCCGCCCCGAGATCTTGACCCGCGCCCTGCTCCACGGCGGCACGAAGGAACAACAAGAGCGGTGGTTGCCGCGCCTCGCGAACGCCGAGGTGCTCTGCGCGATCGCCGTGACCGAACCGGACTTCGGCTCTGACGTGGCCGGACTCACGACGAGCGCCACCAAGACCGACGGCGGCTGGCTCATCGACGGCGCGAAAACGTGGTGCACGTTCGCCGCGCGGGCCGAGGTGCTGGTCCTGCTCGCGCGGAGCGATCCCGATCGTACGCTCGCCCACCGAGGCCTCTCACTCTTTCTCGTCGAGAAACCCCGAGGTGACAGCCACGGCTTTCTCTTTCGCCAAGTCGCCGCTGACGAGGGTCGTCGCGACGGCGACGGTCGCCTGGAGGGTCGCCCGATTGACACCATTGGCTATCGCGGGATGCACTCGTACGAGCTGAGTTTCGAGAACTGGTTCGTGCCCGACGACCACGTCATCGGCGGCGAGGCGGGACTCGGCAAGGGCTTCTACTTCCAGATGGCCGGCTTTGAGAATGGCCGCATTCAAACCGCGGCGCGCGCGGTGGGCGTGATGCAGGCCGCCTACGACGCGGCCCTCGACTACGCACGAACGCGCGTGGTCTTCGGCGAGGCGATCATCAACTACGAGCTGACGCGCGTCAAACTCGCCACCATGGCCGCCATCATCCAATGCGCCCGCCAGTTCTCACTCGACGTCGCGCGCCAGATGGGGCGAGGTGGCGGCGCTCTCGAGGCGTCGATGGCCAAGGCCTACGTCTGTCGCGCCGCGGAATGGGTCACCCGTGAGGCGATGCAGATCCACGGCGGCATGGGCTACGCCGAGGAGTACCCCGTGAGTCGCTACTTTCTCGACGCGCGCGTGCTCTCGATATTCGAAGGCGCCGACGAGACCCTCTGTCTCAAGGTCATCGCCCGTCGACTGATGGACGGCGTTCGCTAGTCGTTACGCCTCGTCGATGGTGAAGGGCTCGTGCACCGCGCCCAGGGTGATGCCGGCCGAGTGCAAGTCGGGTCGCTCGCCGCGCTCGTGTTGCGCCTTGAGTGCGGCGCGTTCCCAGCGCTCCTCGACGTGACCGTACTTCCAGTACGTCAGGGCGAAGACCCACGTCAAGACAAAAATGCCCACGATGGTAAAGCCCGCCTTGTTGATATTGAAGTCGGCCGCGTAGTTCCAGAGCCCGCCGCGTAACTTGATCTCTTCGGTGAGGACCTGCATGAGTTCGAGTGTGCCGATGTAAAAGGCCACGAAGACACTCAGTCCAGTGATGGCGATGTTGTAGTACACCTTGCGCACGGGCTTGGAGAAGGCCCACCCGTAGGCGAAGTTCATGAACGATCCGTCCACGGTATCGAGCAGGCTCATACCTGCCGCGAAGAGTAACGGCAGGCAGAGAATCGCCCAGAGCGGCAGGCCGGCCGCCACCGACGTACCGGCCAGCACCAAAAAGGCGACCTCGGTCGCGGTGTCAAAGCCGAGACCGAAGAGAATCCCCACCGGGTACATCTTCCACGGCGTGTCCACCGAGCGCGCGAGCGGTCCAAAGAATCGCATCATGAACCCGCGCGCGTTGAGGTGCTTCTCAAGTTCCGAATCATCAAAACGGCCTTGGCGCATCTGCATAAAGAGCCGGATAATGCCAACCAAGATGATGAGGTTCAACGTCGCGATCAGGTAGAGGAAGCTGCCCGAGACGATGGTGCCCACGAGGGTGCCGTAGTGGTGCAACGGCGAGTTGGCGTTTTTTACCTGACCGCCCAGCGCTCGCGCGCCCAGACCGAGCAACACCGTAATGACGAAGACGACCGACGAATGACCGAGCGAGAAGAAGAAACCGACCGACATCGGACGCTTGCCTTCGGACATGAACTTTCGCGTGGTGTTGTCGATCGCCGCGATGTGGTCAGCGTCAAAGGCGTGGCGCATGCCCAAGGTGTAGGCCAACACGCCGGTGCCCACGCCGAGCAAGTCCTTACCGGCACCGTAGTGTCGCGACGCCGCGACGATCAGGATCGTCCAACCCGCCACGTGCAGTAGGGCAATGAAGCCAAACATGCCGTACAGGCGTCGCCACTCCGAGGGCGTGAACGCCGCTCGCAGGCGGCTCCGTCTCGTCAGCAACGGGGTGGTCACGGTGGCCATCGCCCTACCTTAATAGGAACGTCTCCTAGTAACGAGAGATTACTATGAGGAGCGGGTCATACCTGATCGTAAGCCCCGCGCGACGAAAGAGTTCGCGATCTTCGCCGACGCCTCGTCGATCATCTCGTCACCGAACATCACCGCGCCGGTGCGGTGGTCATCGGTCGCGACTCGATAGGCGTCCAGGATGTCAAAGGACTTATCGAACATCTCTTGGCTCGGGGAGTACACCTCGTTCAGCACCAACGCCTGTTCGGGGGTCAATGCCCACTTCCCGTCAAAGCCGTAGGAGGCGGTGATTTTGGCGGCGTAGCGCAGCGCCTCGAGATCGCGCACCTTCAAGAACGGTCCGTCGATGACGTGCAGACCGTTGGCCCGACCGGCCATGAGGATCTTGGCGAAAACGTAGGTGAAGGGATTCGAGGGACCATCGTGGATCGACTCATCAATGGTCGTCACCGGCATGCCGATCGACGCGGCAAAGTCAGCCGGGCCAAAGACAATGGACTCCAGTCGATCCGACGCCGCGCAAATCTCCTCCACGTTGATCAGGCCCTCCGCCGTCTCGATCTGGGCTTCGATACCAATATGGCCCTCGGGCAGGCCGGCGTTTTTCTCGACTTGGGCGAGCAACAGGTCGAGCGCCACGACGTCCGAGGCGCGCCGCACCTTGGGCAGCATGACCTCGTCGAGTCGTTCACCCGCTTGGCCCACGACGTCAATGACGTCACCGTAGGTCCACGGCGTGTCCCAGGCGTTGAGGCGCACGCATAGCACGCGCTCGTCCCAGGCCAACGTCCGAATGGCGTTGACGACCTTGGCCCGGGCGCTCACCTTCTCCTTGGGCGCCACCGAGTCCTCAAGGTCGAGAAAGGAGAAGTCCGCCGTAACCGTGGGGGCTTTGGCTAAGAAACGGTCCGACGATCCCGGCGTTGAAAGACACGAACGTCGAGGAAGGCTTCTGGAGCGCTGGGACATGTCGCCGAGCCTATTCGTGGACCACGATGAAGCTCGGATTACCTCTCTCGATCTTCCCCCGTGGACGACGACATGGCTATGTTGATCAGGAACTTTAGACGTCCGACCGTAGATTCGGACCCCTTTGTCGAAGCTCAGCAACTAGCCTAGACAAGTGACTGACGTCGAGCACCAAGTGCTGTCAGCGCTAACGCCCCCGAGGGAACTTAAGCCGTTTCGGTCGATCTTTTCCGTCTTGGCTGTCGTCGCCGTGTGCTTCAGCGCTGGAGCGGTTTCGCCACGTTCAGCGGGCGCTTCGAACCTCTCCAATGATCGGAGCAAGGCCGCGACGCTGCTCAGCCAGATCAATCGAATCAACGCCCAAGTTGACCTTTTGGGTCAAAAGTACGACGAAGCTCAGATAAAACTTCATAAGTACAACAACGAGATCACCAACACCAAGGCCACGGTCGCGGCCATCGAGCAAAACGTCGCCAAGGGCAACACCCAACTTCGCCAGGACGTCATTTTCGCCTACGTCACCAGCGGCGCCACTGAGGGCAATAATCCCCTCTTTTTGAAGAATGCCACCAAGATTGGCGCCACCAACGTCTACACCCAGCTCGCTGAAGGCAACATCAACACCACCATCGCGAGCCTAAAGAGCGACCGTATCGAGCTGACCCAAGAGCGTGGCCTCTTGAACGCCGAAGACGCCAACGCCAGAGCCGTCACCCGGGACGCCGCCAAGTCGTTTCACACCGCCAAGATCCTGCAAAGTTCGCTCCATCAAACGCTGAGCCAGGTAACGGGACAGATCGCGGCCTTTGTCAGCCAGGCCGAAGCGGCCGCCGCGGCCAAGTCGGCGGGCACCCTGGCCGGCGCCCAACCCATCGCGGGTTTTCCCGCGCCACCACCGGACTCGAAGGCGAATATTGCCATTCGAGCGGCCCTGAACTTAATTGGCACGCCCTACGTCTGGGGCGGCGCCAGTCGCTACGGGGTCGACTGCTCCGGCCTGGTCATGTTGGCCTACGACGCCGCGGGCATTTACCTGTCGCACTACTCCGGCGCCCAGTGGGACGAAACCACCCGGGTCCCGCTCTACGACATCCAGCCCGGCGACCTCCTGTTCTACGGCTATAACGGCGACGAACACGTGGCGATGTACGTCGGACGCGGCCAGATGATCGAGGCCGAAGAGACCGGTACGGTCGTGCACGTCGTGCCGATTCGACTCGGGTACGGCTTCGCGGGTGTCGGTCGCCCGCGGGGCTGAGCGTGTCGGGCGTACCCACTTCGTTTCACCTCGGTCCACTGGTCTTTCACACCTACGGGTTCGGTCTCGCCGTCGCGGTCTACGTGGCGTATACCTACGCGCGGCGCCGACTCGTTCGCGCGGGCGTGAGCGTCGAACCATTCGGTCGATTCGCGATCTGGCTGCTCGTGAGCGGCTTGATCGGCGCGCGACTGGCGAACATCGCGACCAACTGGCACTACTACCGGGGCCATCCCGGACGCTGGCTCGCCGTGTGGCAGGGCGGCCTCGCCAGCTTTGGCGGCCTCGCCGCGGCCCTCGTGGTCGGGCTGATCCTGCAGCGTCGTTGGTGGCCCGGCACCGCGCTGGCCAAATTCACGGACGCGCTGGTGCCCGCTCTCATCGCCGGCTGGGCCCTCGGGCGGGTACTCGGTCCCCAGTTCATGGTGAACGGCGGTGGGCATCTCACCCACCAATGGTTCGGCCTGCACTACGTCGGTCAAGCCGGTAAGCGCGTGCCCGTACCCCTCATTCAAGGGGCCGAAGACGGCCTGCTCTGGCTGGCTCTCCTCGCTGTCGAGCGCACGCGTCTACGACCCGCCACGGGCGTCGTCACGGCGCTCGGGATGATCGTTTGGGGACTCGTTCGCTCGCTGGACGAACGCCTCCTCCTGGGCCAGGAGTCGCACAGCGGCTCCGTCGGCGTGCAGATCGCCGGCGTGATTCTGGCCGTGGCGGGCGTCGTGACCTTGGTCGTTCATTGGCCCGGCCGCGCCTCCCGCGACAGCGAAATTCCCTCCAAAGTCCAGGGTTCCACGACGCTGCCTTCGTAAAAACGCGCGATCGAACCGTTACGCGGTGCAGATCTTCGACCCCTGGGAAAAAAATGCGCGCTAGTCGAGCGCGTTCCACTCACGCGCCGTGAGACGACCAAGGTGGCGATGGGTGCCGCCTGGCGCATACGGCACCACCACTCGCGCGCCGTCGATGAACGAGACGTGATCAAGACCGACCCGCCGCCACGGCTGAAAGATTGTGCGCGTCGATGACTGACTGGAGTAGATCGCTCGAACGAGCAATTCCTCATCCGATCCCGCGACCACCAAGGCCGGTCGGTCTTTCGACGTCGCTTCGGGTTGTGCGGGGTCGAGGCCGTCAAAGGACACGTCCAGTACGAGAACGGCTCCCACCAGGGGATGATCGGCGTCGAAACGGGACAACTCAAGTGGCGTAAGGAGAACCCGGCGCCGCTCGACGTCGGTGAGTGAGGACGGCTCCTCCAGAGCCCTCACGTTCATCTCAGGTCGAGGCGGCGCCCCAGTCTTGGGCTTCGACACCCGTAAGGCTTGCGATGGTGAACTCGTCTTGCGGCGACGTTTCTCCTCATCTCGTCGAGCCCTTCGCTGTTCTCGAATCTCCGGACGGACCTCTCGAGGCGCCGCCAAGATCGTGGGCGGGACCACCTCCGGGAGCGCCGGCAGCGCCAACTCTGCTCGCTCATCGAAGAGTCGACGACAGGAGGGCGCGGCGGGGAACGATTCGCCTACGGCGTACGCCAGCGCGGCCACCACGTCGTCGTAGGACGAGCCCGACGCGACGAGCTGATCGATGGCGCGCGCGAGTTGCTCGTAAGTGGGGCTCTCCGCGTGATCACCGAGGTATTCGACGATCCTTTCAAGCGGGGCGATGGCGAGCACATCGAGCAAACTCTTCAAGGCGGCCATCGGGGCCGTGATGGCGAAGAGGCCCACGTCTCGGCGTTGCTGGAGCTGTCGAAGCGGTACGCCCACGACGGCGCTGACCTTGGCGCGGGCGCGGAGATCGAGCGTGTCGACCGCTCGGAGCGTCGTCGCGGGATCGATCTTCATAAAGGCGCGACGGACAATCGCGTTGGCGNNTGCCTTCGTAGATTTGCGTGATCTTGGCGTCACGCATGAAGCGCTCCACCGGAAACTCTTTAGTGAAGCCGTAACCGCCCAGAAGTTGCACGGCGTCGGTCGCAACACTCATGGCGGTATCCGATGCGAAGGACTTCGCCGAGGCACCCAAATAACTCAATTTTCCCTCGGGGTCGCCTTCGTCAATGGTGGCGCACGCGTGGTACACCAGCGCGCGCGCCGCTTCGGTGTGAATGGCCATATCGGCCAGCATGAAGCGAAGGCCCTGGAGTTCACTGATGGGCTTGCCGAAGGCTTGTCGGCCCAGCATGTACTGACCAGCAAAGTCAATGGCGCCCTGCGCGATGCCGACCGCTTGGGCGCCGATGGTCGGACGTGAACGATCCAAGGTGTGCATGGCAATCTTGAAGCCGTCGCCTTCCTTGCCAATTCGATGTGACGCCGGAACTCGCACGTCATGAAAGACCACTTCACCAGTCGGTGACCCGCGCAGCCCCAACTTGTCCTCGTACTTCGGAAACTCAACGCCCTTCCCCTTTTCCACCAGGAAACAGCTGATGCCCCGGCTGCCGGCGGTGGGATTGGTTTTAGCAAAGACGGTGTACGTCTCCGAGACGCCCGCATTGGTGATCCAGTACTTCGAGCCGTTCAAGACGTAGTCGTCGCCGTCGCGCTCGGCGCGACAGCGCATCGACGCCACGTCCGATCCCGCGTCGGCTTCGGAGAGGCAGTAGCTGGCCTGGATCTCGCCCGTGGCGATGCGAGGCAGGTACGCGCGCTTGATCTCTTCGGACGCGAAGTTCATCACCGGCAACATGCCCAACTTCGAGATCAACAACGTCACCGACGTCGAAGCACAGCCCCGCGCGACCTCCTCGACCATGATGGCCTGGGTGACCATGTCCGCTCCGGCACCGCCGTACGCTTCGGGGACGCCCAACGAGGGCAGTTCCATCTCGACGCAGGCGTCGAAACTGTCCTGAGGGTAGACCTGTTCGCGGTCGTAACGAGCGGCGTTCGGCGCCACGCGCTCGTCGACGAAACGGTGCAGGACGTCACGGAAACTTCGTTGTTCACTCGTGAGGTTGTAACTCATTTCGTTTCCTTTACAAGATGGAGGTATTAATGGCGCGACGCGGCGGCATTCACGCCCGAGGTCAGCTCGGCCGAGGTCACAGCGTCCGCGAAACGACGTTGCGCCGGGTAGCTGTGCGCAAGACCGCGGAACCTTGCGGCGATGTCGCGGGACACGGGCGACGTCGTGCGCAGCCCAAAGAGATCCATCGCGACGTGCACGTCGCCCAACGTCGGTCCCCGGCCGACCAGGCTCGCGCGCTTGGCCGCCACCGAGCCCACCCCAATGATCACGTCCTCGAGGTCGTGGACATTGTCGAAATTGAGCTTCTTGCACTCGCGCGAAGCCATCGTGAGGGCGTACCCCTCCCCCGGCGCCGGGGTTCCTTGCCCCACGCCAGCAACGGCGCGTGGAGAACGCTCCAGGCCGGGCTTAGGCGTTCGTCCGATTTCGGGGGTCGCCGTTACCATCATGGGCCGCACTTCGCCGGCAATTGGAACGGGTGAAAACGAGGGTTGGGCCACGGGTCGAGGTTATCGCTCGACGGACGTCACACCCTGGTCAGCCAGTCCTCGTACTGCGGGCGTTCGCCGCGCACCGCTTGATGGTAGGTCGTCGTGATGGCCTTGGTGATCGGTCCGGGCTTGCCGTCACCCACGAGTCGGTCGTCGACCGAAGAGAGCGGCACCACCTCCACTGCGGTGCCGGTGAGAAACGCCTCGTCGGCCAGGTAGAGGTCGTCTCGGCGAAGCGCCTCAAAGCTCACCTCGTACCCGAGGTCGTTCGCGATCTTGACGATGCTGGACTGGGTAATGCCGCGCAGGGCGCCCGCCTCCGAGGGCGGCGGACTGATCAAGAGCCCGTCGCGAACGATGAAGAGGTTTTCGCCGGTGGCCTCACTCACGCGCCCGTCGGGACCCAGCATGATGGCCTCGTCGTAGCCGGCCATGACCGCCTCGACCTTGGCCAGACTCGAGTTCACGTAGCCGCCGACCGTCTTGGACGCGGTGGGCATGGCGTTGGGGTGATGGCGCGACCACGAGGAGATCTTCATCCGAGCCCCGTTCACCGCGGCGTCGTCGCCGAGATACGGTCCCCAGGGCCACGCGGCGATCATGGTGTTCACGGGCGCGCCAATGGGATTGACGCCCATCTCGCCGTACCCCAAATAGACCAGCGGGCGTAGGTAGCACCCCTCGTGCAGTTCGTTGACGCGCACCACCTCCTTCGCCGCCTCACAGAGTTCGGCGAGGGAATAGGGCACGTCGATCGACAAGATCTTGCAGCTGCGTAGCAGACGGTCCATGTGATCTTTCAAACGAAAGATCGCCACACCGTTGGGCGTCTTGTACGCGCGGATGCCCTCGAACGCGCCGGTGCCGTAGTGCAGCGTGTGGCTCAGCACGTGCACGGTGGCGTCGGGCCAGTCCACGAACTTCCCATCCATCCAGATCTTCTTCGTGGGCGTGATGGGCATTTACAACCTCTCTCGTAACTGCTCAGTGACCCCGGCCGTGCCTAACGTTGCGACGTCACCGTCAAAGTCTGCCACCGCGCGAGCAATACGTTGGGCCGCGTCGACTTCGCCCAGGTGTTCGAGCATCAACGCCGCCGAGGAGACCGCCGCCAAGGGATTGGCCTTGCCGGTGCCCGCGAGGTCGTGCGCCGCGCCGTGCACCGGTTCAAAGACCGAGGCGCCCGTACGTTCCGGGTTCAAATTGGCGCTGGCCGCGTAGCCAATGCCCCCGGTGAGCGCCCCCGCGAGATCCGAGAGAATGTCCCCGAAAAGATTGTCCGTCACGATCACGCCGTAACGCTCCGGGCTTTCGACGAGGTAGATGCACGACGCGTCGACGTGCTGATAGTCAACGATCACGTCCTTGAACGATGACCCCACGTCGTTCACCACGCGTTGCCAGAGATCGCCGGCGAAGGTCAACACGTTGGTCTTGTGCACGAGGGTCAAGCGCGGACGCACTAACTGACTGGCCCGCTCAAAGGCGTAGCGAACGCACCGCTCCACACCAAAACGGGTGTTGACCGATCCCTGCGTCGCCACCTCGTGCGCCGAGCCGTAGCGCAACACGCCACCCTCACCGGCGTAGGGACCCTCGGTGTTCTCACGCACGATGGCGAACTCACACCCCTCGGCGATCGACCCGGCGATGCCTCGAAACGGCCGGTAGTTGACGTAGAGATCGAGGCCAAAACGCAGTTTCAACAGCAGCCCACGTTCCAACACGCCCGCCGGGACGCGCAAGTCGCCGATCGCCGGACCGATCGCGCCCAACAGTATGGCGTCAAAGCCCCGGAGCTCTTCGAGTGTCGCGTCATCGAAGACGAATCCGTCGCGCAGATATCGCGCTGCACCCAGATCAAAGGGCGTCGTCACGAGATTTACGCCACAGGCCGCGACCACCTCGAGCGCGGCATTGGTGACTTCGGGTCCAATGCCGTCCCCGCCGAGCACGGCCACGCGATGACTGCGTTTAGTACTCATGCGCCGACTCTCCCTCTTTCCTCCATTTTGCTCGCCCGCGGGGGCGGCGAGCAAACTCACGATGAAGTGGAAGGGGCAATCGGTAGAATTGAGTCTCTAGGAGTTGAGGTTGCGGCATGGCCGACGAAATTCACCGGATTACAAAAGAAACGCTGGAAAAGCTCCAGACCGAGTATCAGCACCTCACGACGGTCGGTCGCACCCAAATCGCCCGGGTGATCGAGGCCGCTCGACTGCTCGGCGACCTCTCGGAAAACGGTGACTACCACGCCGCGAAGGACGAACAGGGCAAGATGGAGTCGCGAATCCGCCAGATTGACCAAGTGATTCGCAACCACGAAATCGTCAAGCGCGATGAGCACGCCGGCAAGGTCCAACACGCCTCCATCGTCCGAGTCGTCTACGACGGTGATCCGGAGAGCGACTCCCAAGAGTTCTTCATCGGATCCATTGAGGAGAAGCCTGAGGGCGTCCTCGTGGCTTCGCCCACCTCACCCTTAGGCGAGGCGCTCCTGGGCCACCGGGTGGGTGAGAGCGTCGAATACCAGGCGCCCTCGGGAGTTCTTAAAGTCAAAATCGTCGGACAGCGCTAAATGGTGGCGGGAAAGACCCTTTACGAAAAAATCTGGGACGAACACGTCGTGGTGTCGCCGGAGGGTGAACCGACGCTGCTCTACATTGACCTACACCTGATCCATGAAGTAACCAGCCCCCAGGCCTTCGACGGCCTGCGCCTCAACGCGCGCGGCGTTCGTCGCCCCGACCTCACCTTGGCCACCGCCGACCATAACGTGCCCACCGATCCCCCTTCGACGCCGATCGTCGATCCGATCTCTCGCCGACAACTCGACGCCCTAGACGAGAACTGCAAGGAGTTCGGCATCACGGTCTTTCCGCGGGGCCATGAGAATCAAGGCATCGTGCACGTGATTGGTCCCGAGCTCGGCGTGACTCAGCCCGGCATGACCATCGTCTGTGGCGACTCGCACACCTCCACCCACGGGGCCTTTGGCGCATTGGCCTTTGGCATCGGGACGAGTGAGGTCGAACACGTCCTGGCGACCCAGACTCTGCCCCAGCAAAGGGCGAAGACCATGTCGGTGACCATCGAGGGCGCGACACCTCTCAACGTCAGCGCCAAGGACATCGTGCTCGCCATCGTGGGGAAACTGGGCACCGGCGGCGGGGCGGGCTACGTCATTGAGTACCGCGGTGCGGCCATTCGAGCGCTCTCGATGGAAGGGCGCATGACGCTGTGCAACATGAGCATCGAAGCGGGCGCTCGCGCGGGACTCGTGGCCGTGGACGAGACGACGATCGACTACCTGCGAGGTCGCCCCGGCGTGGCCGAGGGCGACGAGTTTGACGTCGCGGCGAAGGGTTGGCGCGCGTTCGTGTCCGACGACGACGCCGTCTTTGACGCGGAGATCACCTTGAACGGCCCGGACCTCGTGCCCTTCGTCACGTGGGGCACCAATCCCGCCCAGGTCGTCGCCCTCGACGGCGTCGTGCCCTCGCCCGACGACGCGACGGACGCCGACGAGAAGGGCTCAATCGAGCGAGCCCTGGACTACATGGATCTCACCCCGGGCACGCCACTGCGCTCAATTCACCTAGATGTGGTCTTCATTGGTTCGTGCACGAACTCACGCATCGAGGATCTGCGCGCCGCCGCCCAAGTCGTCCAGGGCCACGCGGTGCACCCTGGCGTGCGGGCCCTCGTCGTACCGGGCTCGCATCGGGTAAAACGCCAGGCCGAGCTCGAGGGATTGGATCAGATCTTCCTTGCGGCGGGATTCGAGTGGCGCGAACCGGGCTGCTCGATGTGTCTAGGCATGAACCCCGATCAACTCGCACCCGGCCAGCGATGTGCCTCGACCTCGAATCGCAACTTTGAGGGCCGGCAAGGTCGAGGCGGACGCACGCACCTGGTCTCGCCCGTCGTGGCCGCAGCGACGGCCATCATGGGGCACTTCGCCGGACCCGAAGAGGTGAACGCGTGAAACCCGTGCACGTGCTCGAGGGTCGCGCCGTTCCCCTCGAGCGCGCAGACGTCGACACCGACCAGATCATTCCCTCGGAGTGGCTCAAACGGGTCGAGCGCAGCGGCTTCGGTCGGGGTCTCTTCAGCGAGTGGCGTGACGACACGACGTTCGTGTTGAATCAACCTCAGTACGCGGGCGCGACGATACTGCTCGCCGGAGCGCGCTTTGGCACCGGCTCGTCGCGCGAACACGCCGTGTGGGCATTGATGGACTATGGCTTCCAGGCCGTCATCGCGCCATCATTCGGCGACATCTTTCGCAATAACTCCTCCAAGCTGGGATTCGTGACGATCCAGCTCGGCACGGACGACGTCGAAGAGTTGAACCAATTGGTGAAGAACGATCCGTCGATACTTATTGTCATCGACGTCGAGCGATGCTCGCTAGAGGTGCCCAAGGTCGGCTGGCAACGATCGTTTACCCTTGATCCGATGACCCGAGAACGGCTCTTGGAGGGCTGGGACGACATCGCGCTCACTCTGCGACGGGTCGGGGCCATCTCGAACTACGAGCACACCCACGCCACCCCAAGCCTCAACGGCGTCTTCGACGCCCAGGGCCACGCGCGTCACGCCTGAAAGAGAACGGCTACCTCCGCCTGAAGACCAACCCGTGCTTGACGGTGACGCCACGTGGCTAAGAGCGCAATGGACAGACTCGCCAGTCCCGCGCACGCCGTCGACGCCAGGGCCGCCCACAACCTCGTGTTCTGGTAGTAGAGGACCCAACAGATCGCCCCCGCGACGCCGAGGGACCACATGGGGACCGACACGCCCGTCGCATCGGGGTAGCGAACCAGCTCAATGAGTTGGGGCGCACGGTTGACGACCATGACGATGCCTGTGCCGTACACGCCGCCCGGCCAGCCCCACACCACTACCGGCAGCGCGCAAAAAACCAACGTGAAGGCCAGGGACCGCGCCACCACACGCCACCGGCGCCACGGTCGTAGGCGAAACACGATCGCCATCTGAAAGGGCAGAGAGAAGACGCTACCCAAGATGATGATCGCCGAGTGCCGATCGAACCCGTAGGCCGTCCAAAACACGCCCATGAACACGAAGAGGGTCCACGTCGCGAGGGACACTCCCTCGATCGAGAGCCGTGCGACGCGGCGAAACTGCGCGGCCGTGCCGCTCACCGTCAACATCACGGCCACCCAGCCGAACGTGACGGCGAGGTGATGGTAACTCATCGAGACAGTTTAACGGTGAAGGTGGTTACCGACGTCGATTAGCGGCGGAGATTACGGCCTCAAGTGACGCGTCGAGTATCGACGAACTCATGCCCACACCCCACCACGTCGTGCCGTCGTCACCTTCGGCTTCGACGTAGGCGACGGCCGACGCTTCCGATCCGGCGGTCAGGGCGTGTTCGTGGTAGTCGCGCACCTTGAACGTGACGTCCATTTCACTGGCGAGTCCGTTCATCAGCGCGTCGATCGGTCCGTTGCCCTCGCCCTTCACGGTGACGTGTTGGCCATCGACGACCAACTGCGCGAAGATTCTCGTCAGGTGCTGGTCGGCCGTCACTTCGCTCGAGAGCAGTTGAATCGTGGGGTTCTGGGGCTGGTAGGTCGTAGTGAATACGTCCCAGATCTCCGCGGGCGAGATCTCGGTGCCCTTGGCTTCGGTCACGTCTTGGACCTGTTTGGAGAACTCCACCTGCATCGCGCGCGGCAGGTCGAGTCCGTGTTCGGTACTAAGGAGGTACGCCACTCCCCCCTTGCCGGACTGAGAGTTGACCCGGATGATGGCCTCGTACGTGCGCCCGGTGTGCTTGGGGTCGATCGGCAGGTACGGCACCTCCCACACGTCGTACTCGTCGCCGATGGCCGTCATGCCCTTCTTGATGGCGTCTTGGTGTGAACCCGAGAACGCGGTGTAGACCAGTTCGCCCACGTAGGGGTGGCGCACGTGGATCGGCAGCCGGTTGGCGAACTCGGCGACGTGACGGGCTTTGTCGATGTCGCGAATGTCCAGCTCGGGATCGACGCCCTGGGAGAAGAGATTGAGCGCCAGGTTCACCACGTCGACGTTGCCAGTGCGCTCACCGTTGCCAAAGAGCGTCCCCTCCACCCGATCGGCGCCAGCCAAAACGCCCAGTTCGGCCGCCGCGACGGCCGTGCCCCGGTCGTTGTGAGGATGCAGCGAGAGCACGACCGCGCCGCGCCGATCCACGTGACGCAAGAACCACTCGATCGCGTCGGCGTAGAGATTCGGGGTGTACATCTCCACGGTCGCGGGCAGATTCAAGATGAGTGGCCGCTCGGGCGTGGGATCGATGACGGCGATCACCTCGTTGCAGACCTCGAGGGCGTACTCGAGTTCGGTGCCGGTGAAGCTCTCGGGCGAGTACTCGTACAGGAACGCCGTCTCGGGCGACGTGGCTTCCAGCGAACGGCACATCGCCGCGGCGTCGGTGGCGATCTTCTTGATCCCGTCGCGGTCCAGGCCAAAGACAACCCTTCGCTGCAGGATCGAGGTCGAGTTGTAAAAGTGCACGATGGCTCGCTTCGCCCCGTGTAGCGACTCGTAGGTTCGACGAATGAGGTCGTCGCGACACTGGGTCAGCACCTGGATCGTGACGTCCTCAGGAATAAGCCCCTCGAGAATGATCTGGCGCACGAAATCAAAGTCCGGCTGGGAGGCCGAGGGAAAGCCGACCTCGATCTCCTTAAAGCCCATCGCCACCAGTTGGGTAAACATCACGTTCTTACGCTCGGGATCCATCGGGTCGATCAGCGCCTGGTTGCCGTCACGTAGGTCCACGCTGCACCAGCGCGGCGCCTTCGTGAGGCGTCGATCGGGCCAGGTGCGGTCGGGCAGCTCAACGGGCACGGTCGCTCGGTACTTGGCGTAGGCCATGGGGCTGGGCTGTTGCGGGCTGACCCTCATATCCATCCTTTCCGTTGCGTCAAAGAGAAACAAAAAACCCCCGCCAACGCGGGGGTAAGGGCGAGCGGCGGCTCGCCCCGTTACAGCAGCAGTTCGCGCTGACCAGTAGTCATCGCTCCATTGTACCGTGAAGTCGAGATTTGTCCAGAGTGTGCGCGGGCTAACCTGAACTTTCGTGACCCTGCTCAAGAAACTATTCAAGATGACGCTCCTCTTCGCCATAGGTTCAATGGTGGCGGGCGTGGTCTCGAAAGCCAAGAAATCCAAGAACGCCGCACCGGTCTCCTTCGACGAGTGGCCGAGCGTTCCCCGTAACCCCGAGGAATAGACCCCCGCGCGCTCGCGCGCACTATCAAAGGAGTACCTATGGCAAAGATGGAGTATCGCCGACTCGGGCGCAGCGGGCTCAAGGTCAGCGTCTTATCATTTGGTAGCTGGGTTACCTTCGGCAACGCCAACCAGATCGAGACGGCCCATCAAGCAGCGGAGTGCCTTTCGGCAGCCAAGGACGCGGGCGTCAACTTCTTTGACAACGCCGAGTCCTATTCGGCGGGCGAGTCCGAACGGGTCATGGGCGCCGCCATTCGCGAACTGGGTTGGAAGCGCCACGAGTACGTTATTTCGACCAAACTCTTTTGGGGACTGCACGACATCCCCAACATGCGCAACACCCTGAACCGTAAGTACCTCGACCAGGCCATCGAAGGTTCGCTCGAGCGATTCGACCTCGACTTCGTGGACCTGGTCTTTTGTCACCGGGCCGACCCCAACACGCCCATCGAAGAGACCGTGTGGGCGATGAGCGACATGATCGAAAAGGGTCAAGCGCTCTACTGGGGCACGTCGGAGTGGACCGCGGACGAGATTCGCGCGGCGTACGACATCGCCGAGCGACACCATCTGCACAAGCCCGTCATGGAGCAGCCCCAGTACAACATCTTGTGGCGTGACCGCGTGGAAAAGGAGTACGCGCGCCTTTACGAGGACATCGGACTGGGCACGACCATCTGGTCGCCCCTCTCGTCGGGACTACTGACGGGCAAGTACCTCAACGGCGTGCCCGCGGGATCGCGTGCGACGCTGCCCGGCTACGAGTGGCTAAAGAGCTCGCTCACGAACGAAGCGAGCAATAAAAAGGTCGCCGAACTAAAGAAGATCTCGGACGATCTGGACGTCTCGCTCGCCCAGTTCTCTTTGGCGTGGTGCACGAAGAACCCCCACGTCTCTTCGGTCATCACCGGCGCCTCCTCCGCAGATCAGGTTCGAGAAAACATGACCGCGCTCGACGTAGTACCGCTCTTGACCGACGAGGTGATGGAGCGCGTCGATCTCATTAGCTTGATGTAGGCGGCGGTCGCCTCAGCGCAAGGTGATGAGGTGAATATCTTGAATGCCGTCGGTGTCGCGCAACTGTTCGACGACCGACGCCGGCGTGGGATCCACTGTCGAAAGGACCATCAGGGCGGTCTTGGACTTGAGGTCGGGTCCCACGGCCATCGAGGCGATCGAGATATTCGCTTCCCCGAGCGCCATACCGACTCGTCCGATCATGCCCGGGCGATCGTCGTTGTGGACCACCAACATCGACGCCGTAGGCGCGATCTCCACCGCGTGACCGTCGACGCTGACGATTCGGGTCTCCACCCGGGTCCCGATGGTCATCAGCGTGCCCGACACCGCGTGGCGGTCCGAGCGCACGGTGATCAGGCTGATGTACTCCGCCGACGCCACCGAGGAGACCTCGCCGAAGGTGAGATTATGCTCGGCAGCCAGTTGGGGCGCGTTGACGAACGAGACGCCGGCGTGACCGGTCGAGCTCAGTAGGCCCTTGAGCGCGCACAGCGTCAAGATCTTGGTGCCGGCGCCGGCCAGTTCGCCCGAATAGACCACCTCAAGGTCCGCGGGCTTGCCGTCGAGCAGCCCTCCAATGAAGCGGCCCAGGAGTTCGGCGAGTCCCATGAAGGGGCTCACGGAGTTCGACACGTCACCGGCCGACACGTTCACGGCGTAGGGCACGAAGTCGCCCGCCAGCGCCAGTTCGACCTGTTCGGCGATCGTTACGCCCGCCTTATCCTGGGCTTCGAACGTCGAGGCGCCGAGGTGGGGCACCACGACCACCGACGCGAGTTCAAAGAGCGGTGACTCGGTCGTGGGCTCTTTTTCGAACACGTCGAGGGCGGCGCCCTGCACGTGGCCGCTACGAATGGCGGCCGCCAAGTCGGCCTCGTTTACGATCCCCCCGCGCGCGACGTTGATGATGCGCACCCCCGGCTTGGTAAGTTTCAGCGACTCGGCGTTGAACAGGTTCGTCGTCTCTTTGTTCTTGGGTAGGTGGATCGTGATGAAGTCGCTCTCGCCCAAGAGAGCGTTAAGTTCGACCAGTTCGACGCCCATGTGTCGAGCGCGCTCTTCGGTGATGTAGGGGTCGTACGCGATAAGGCGCATGCCAAAGGCGTGGGCGCGTTGGGCGACCAGCGCGCCGATCTTTCCGAGTCCCACCACGCCGAGGGTCTTGCCGTAGAGTTCGACGCCCTCCCACTTGGCGCGTTCCCACTGGCCACTCGTCAGCGCCGCGTGCGCTTGGGGGATATTTCGAGCCTGGGCGAGCAAGAGGGCCATGGTCTGCTCCGCCGCGGAGACGATGTTGGACACCGGCGCGTTCACGACCATGACGCCGAGTTCAGTCGCCTTGGCGACGTCGACGTTATCGAGACCAATGCCGGCCCGTCCCACCACGACGAGGTCGCTCGCCGCCTCGAGCGTCGGCGCGTCGACCTGGGTCGCTGAACGAATGATGAGCGCGTGCGCGCCGCGTACCGCGTCAATCAGCTCCGCGGGAGTAAGGCCCACGCGAATGTCGACCTCGTGACCGGCCTCGCGAAGTTTGTCGAGGCCCGACGCGGCGATCTCTTCGGTCACTAATACACGGGCCACTGGCACCCCTTCATTTGTAGGCCCCAGACTAAGGGCAGTCGAGGATGGCTCAGCCCGCGACGACCAACGCGGCCAAGCGCTCGAGACCCTCGACGAGATCGTCGTCACCGAGCGCGTAACTCAGTCGAAAGTAGCCGGGCGCGCCGAAGGCCTCGCCGGGGACCACGGCGATCTGGATGGATTCGAGCAGGACCTCGGCCAGTTCACTGGAGTTGTTGGCTACTCGCCCACCCAGTGAGCGTCCCAGCAGTCCGCTCACGTCCGGAAAGCAGTAGAAGGCGCCGTCGGGCAACGCGCAGTGCACGCCGTCGATGGCGTTCAACATCGTCGCCATGATCTTTCGGCGACGATCGAACGCCTCGCGCATCTCTTCCACGGCGAGCAGGTCACCGGTCAGGGCCGCCACGGCGGCGCGCTGGGAGATATTCGAGATATTGGACGTCGTCTGACTCTGATAGTTGATCGCCGCGTTCATCACGTCGGGCGCACTGATCATCCAACCCACCCGCCAACCGGTCATGGCGTAAGTCTTCGCGACACCGTTCACGACGATCCAGCGATCGACGAGCTCGGGGGTGACCACGGGCAGAGACACGTGGCGCGCGTCGCCATAAACCAAGTGTTCGTAGATTTCGTCACAGACCACCCAGATGTCGTGTTCGGCCGCCCAGCGACCGATCGCGGCCACGTCGGCGGGTCGCACGACGGCGCCCGAGGGGTTGGACGGCGAGACGAAGACGAGGAGTTTGGTCTTCTTGGTCCGCGCCCGCTCAAGTTCTTCGACCGTCACGCGAAAGCCGTCGGCTTGGCTCGTCATGACCGGAACGGCCTTCGCCCTCGCCAAGTAGACGGCTTCGGGGTACGTGGTCCAATAGGGCGCGGGGATGAGCACTTCGTCGCCCGGGTTGAGCACGCTCATGAAGGCCGTCATCACCGCGTGCTTACCGCCGTTGGTGACCAGCACCTGACTGGCGCTCACCTTCAGTCCGCTGTCGCGCATGGACTTTGCCGCAATGGCCTCACGAAGTTCGCCCAGTCCCGCGGTGGGCGTGTACTTGTAGTTCACCGGGTCGTAGCAGGCTTTTGCGGCCGCTTCGACGATGTGCACGGGTGTGGGAAAGTCTGGCTCGCCCGCTCCGAAGCCAATCACGGGGTCGCCCGCGGCCTTCATCGCCTTCGCTTTCGCGTCGACCGCCAGAGTGGCACTGGGGGCTAAACCGCCTAGCAGGTCACTAACTCTGGCACTCACTGAATCACTCCGATCAATTTCCGTAAGAATAAGTCTATGAGTTCTTCCGACACGTTCACGATTCCCGCCGATCTTCTTCCTCGCGATGGCCGTTTCGGATCGGGTCCGTCCAAGGTTCGAATGGAACAGTTGCACGCGCTCGTCGCCGACGGCACGACGTACATGGGCACTTCGCATCGACAGGCCACGGTTCGCAACAAGGTGGGTGAAGTTCGCGAAGGCCTCCACGCCCTCTTCGGTCTGCCCGACGGCTACGAGGTGCTGCTCGGCAACGGTGGCACGACGTGCTTCTGGGACGCCGCCACGTTCCACCTCATCTCGAGCCACTCCCAGCACCTCAGTTTTGGCGAGTTCTCTTCGAAATTTGCGGCTGCGGTTAAAGCAGCGCCGCACCTCGGCGACCCTCAGATCATCGCGAGCGACGTTGGCACCCACCCCTTCGCGATTGCCGACGACGCAGTCGACCTCTACGCCTTCACGCATAACGAGACGTCGACCGGGGTGATGATGGAGATTCAACGCCCGGTGGGCGCGAAGGGCCTCGTCGCGGTGGACGCCACGTCGGGCGCCGCCGGACTCATGGTTGACCCGACTCAGTTCGACTGCTACTACTTCGCCCCACAGAAGTCCTTCGCCTCCGACGGGGGACTCTGGCTAGCCCTCTGCTCGCCGGCAGCGATCGAACGCATCGAGGCCCTCGCAACGTCCGATCGTTGGACGCCGGCCTTCTTCGACCTCAAGATCGCCCTCGACAATTCCCGACTGAACCAGACGTACAACACGCCGGCGCTCGCGACGATTCACCTCCTCGCGTCACAGATCAAGTGGTTTAACGACAACGGGGGCATAGCTTTCAGTTCCGGGCGCTCGCGCCAGTCGGCGGAGATTCTCTACACCTGGGCCGAGGCCTCGGACTTCGCCACTCCCTTCGTGACGAATCCCGCTTTTCGCAGCAACGTCGTGGGCACCATTGACTTTCGCGAGGACGTGGACGCCAATCGAATCGCCACAATCCTTCGCGCCAACGGCGTGGTGGACACCGATCCGTACCGCAAACTCGGTCGCAACCAACTACGCATCGCGATGTTCCCGAGCATCGACCCCGAGGACGTGGCGTCGCTGTTGGCCTGCGTGAACTACGTGGTCGGCCACCTCTAAGCGGCGCGGTCGCGACCTAGTCGGTGTCGCCGCCAGAGATCTCCGAGACCTTCTGCTTGCCCGCCGACACGAAGGGCATCATGGCACGGAGCTTCGCGCCAATCTGTTCAATCGGGTGCTTCTTGCCCGCCTCGCGCAGTTCGCGATAGCGCGGACGGCCGATCTCGTTCTCGAGGATCCACTCCGCGGCGAAGGAGCCGTCTTGAATCTCGGTCAAGATCTTTTTCATCTCGGCCTTCACGTCCTTGGTAATGACACGCGGGCCGCGGGTCAAGTCGCCGTACTCGGCGGTGTCCGAGACGCTAAAGCGCATGCCGGTGATGCCCTCTTCGTACATCAAGTCCACGATGAGTTTGAGTTCGTGCAGGCACTCGAAATACGCGCTCTCGGGTTGGTAGCCGGCCTCGACGAGCGTCTCGTACCCGGCGCGCACCAGGGCCGTCACCCCGCCACAGAGCACGACCTGCTCCCCGAAGAGGTCGGTCTCGGTCTC
>PKXH01000082.1 GCA_003133405.1 Acidimicrobiaceae bacterium
GATCGCTCAACTGGTGAGCGATCGCGGGCCCGTCATGTTCTTTCAATCCGGCGGGTGCTGTGACGGCAGCCTGCCGATCTGCTTTGACGCAGGTGAGTTCAAGATCGGCGAACGCGACGTGTTGTTGGGCACCGTCGGCGGATGTCCCTTCTACATCGACCACCGTCAACACGAGGTCTGGAAACACACCCGACTCACCCTCGACGTCGGCGACGGCGAGCCCGAGGGATTCTCTCTCCCCGCGGGCAAGGACCGACACTTCATCATCACCTCCCGCCTCTGTGCGCTCCCAGAGAGGGCGCCTTGAGAGCACAGGTGCACGCCCGAGGCGGCCGATCAGATGAGGCCTTCGACGCTCGCTTCTGATCGACGGCGCAGGATCTCCGCAACCGTCTCTTGAGGGCTCTGGGTGGGCGTGTCCAGCCAGAGCCCCAACTTCGGGATGGCCCCTAGATATTGATCGAGTTGCTCAATACTGACGCCGCCTTCTCGATACGCGACCTTGCCCGTGGTCAGCTTTCGCGACGCTTCTCGCTCGCGCACGACCTCCCCGGTCGGTCGTAAGACGACAAGATGACGGGGCCGCGCGTTGACCGATCGCAGCCACGTCACGACGTCCTCGCCGTAAAGGTTGTCCTGGACGACGGTGGTGAACCCTTCGGCGCAGTACTCGTCGGCGACCTGGACCGAGAGTCGGTAACGGAGGTCGAGGTGCCGACGGGCCTCGCGTGGGGGCTCTTGGTCGTGATGAACCCACCCGCGTACCGCCCAACGATAGAACTCGCCCCCGCGCACGTGAACGCCCCGATCAAACTGACGGGCCAGCAGGTCGGCGACCGTCGACTTGCCAGCGGCTTGCACGCCCACGACGAGCCAGATCTCCCCATTCACTGGACCATTCTCGCCCATTGAGGTAACACAGAGATTCATGGATCGCGCAGTCGCGCGACTGACGCAATATGGAAATCAAAGTTTCGAACATTACGGCGTCAGCCAACCCCTATCGTCTACCCATGGAAGTCGTACGCTGCGCCACACCCCAGGAGTTCCTCGCGGCGACCACCGCCTATCGTGGCCTCGATCCGATCCGCACGAACGTGCTGGGCTCGATCGCCGTGACCGTCGCCGGCGGCGATCGACAGTACGACGAGTACTGGTGGTGGCTGATCGAAGACGACCAACGAGCCGTCGTGGGCGCGGCGCTGCGAACGGCTCCCTTTGGCCTCTCACTCGGGCCGATGGCCCTCGGGGCCGCGGCGCTCTTGGCCAGTGCCGTCGCGCGCGACGACGACCAGTTCCCGTGGGTCGCCGGCAATGAAGAAGTCGCCGCCGAGTTCCTTCGGGCGTATCGCGCGCACCACTCCCCGGGATCTCGTCGACCTGCCGTGCGGGGCCGGCAGAGCCTGATCTACGAACTAACTCAACTCCGCGTGCCCGATGTTGAAGGGTCGTACCGTCTCGCCACGCTCGACGACTTCGATCTCGTCGAGCAGTGGAGCCGGGACTTTCACGAATTTATCGAGGGCGAAGCGCCCGCTCCCAGTGAGAACGATCGCGCCGCGCTCGTCGCCAAGTTGAAGAACGGCATGATGAGCCTGTGGCACGTCGACGGAGTCCCCGTCGCCATGGCCGGGCACGCCTCGCCGGTCGAGACCCCGACGGGTCTCGTCACCCGAATCGGTCCGGTGTTCACCCCCGCGCCGTTACGGGGTCACGGTTACGCTTCGGCGGTGACGGCGAAGCTGAGCGATTCCTTGTTGGGCGGTGGTTCGCGGGTCATGCTCTACACCGACGCCACCAACCCCACCAGTAACGGCGTCTACCGACGCCTCGGCTACCGACGACTGGACCAGGTCGCGCAGTTCAACCTGGCGAAGAGTCCGCAGGACGCTGTCGACGATCTCTCGCCGAGACTCACTGCTTGGTAGCGACGCCCAGGCTGAAATAACTCCACGGTTTGGGTCCTTTGGCCGGCCCCTCTTGACTCCAGACCATCTGAAAGCCCGTCCCCCTCACCAGGGTGAGTGGTTGACGCGTCAAGTGACAGCCGCCGGCGAATCTTCGTTCCACGGGATCAAGCAGCCGTTGTAGTGAGGCGAGAGCTCGACCCGGTGCTATGCCGTGTTCGAGAAAGTGGAGCTCGCCACCGGGTTTCAACACTCGGCCGAGTTCGAGCAGGACCTTCGCGGGATCGGGCACCGTGCACAATGTGAAGGTGGTCAGTGCCATGTCACAGGACTCGTCGGCCAGGGGAATCGACTGCCCATCGGGTCCGATTTGTTCGATCGACATGCCGGCGTTCGCCATTCGATTCTTCGCGAGCTTCATTGCGAGCGCGTCGGGTTCGACGGCGTAGACGACGTCGACCTCCGAGGGATAGTAGGGCACGTTGTGACCCGAGCCAAAACCAATCTCGACGACCGCGCCCGAAAGTCCATTACACACCTTCTGGCGCCACGGCGCCAACGTACGAGCGCCACAGGCCCAGTTCATCAGGCGAGGAAGGACGTCGTCGTTATAACTGACCACGACGTGAACCTACTGGCTGACGTCCGTGAAGGCGATATTCACACTATTCATGGCCCTCGACCATCGAAAGTGACGGGCGGCTGACATATATTGAACCAATAGCCACTGTGACCAAGCCTCGCTCGAGCCGATCGCCGGTCGGCCGCATAATCGCGGTCGTCATCTCGGGACTCAGCCTCTACGTCTTGCTGCCGGCGCTGGTTCACGTCATGTCCTCGTGGCCGCGCCTCTTTACTCTGGATCCGTGGTGGCTTCTCATCGCGTTGCTCTGTGAAATTGCCAGCTTCGTCTGCGCGATGGGACTGCTCCGTCTCGTGCTGCGCACCAAGAGCTGGTTCGCGGTGGTGACTGCGGGACTCGCTGGCAACGCCGTCACGAACACCCTGCCGGGCGGGGCCCCCGTGGGGGCGAGCGTGCAGTATCGAATGCTCAAGGGCAGCGGCATCGACACGGTCCGGGCCGCGAGCGGCCTGGCGGTGTCTTCAATCATTGGCATCGCCGCACTGTTCTTCCTGCCCGTCTTCGCTCTTCCGGTCATCGTCGGCGGCGTTTCGGTCAGCTCGGGCCTGGTGCACGCCGGCGAGCTCGGGGCGATCGGCTTCGTGTTGATCATGGTTTTCGGCGTCGTGATTCTCACGACGAATAGGACCCTGTTGGTCATTGGCCACGCCTCCCAGTGGCTCCTCGACAAGATGCCGCGACACCGCAAAGGGTCGACGGACCTAGGCGCGCGCCTCGTCAACGAGCGAGATCAGGTGCGAACCGACCTCGGCAAAAACTGGTGGAAGGCGCTTCTATTGGTCGCGGGGCGCATCGGCCTGGACTACTTGAGCCTCTTGGCGGTACTTAGAGCCACCGGCACCCGTCCCAATCCCTCACTTGTGCTGTTGGCCTACGCGGCAACGGCCGTGTTGACGCTGCTCCCCATCACACCCGGGGGCCTGGGCATCGTCGAGGCGAGCCTCAGCGGTCTGCTCGTGCTCGCCCACGTGCCCAGCGCCAACGCCGTCGTCGCCACGTTGGCCTTTCGGGTCGGTTCGTACTGGCTGCCGACCATGGCGGGCGGCGTCTGTTACGTCCTCTACCGGCGCCGGTACGGTCCGTTACGCCAGAGCGAGAGCCCGGCGTAAGTTCCACAATTCACCACGACGATCGAGCGATTCTCGACCGGTCTCATCGCTCGCGCCGCCGATCCGTGCTTTTCTCGCTTCGACGGACGGCGCTAGCGTGATTCGAAGAGTGAGGAAAGAGGGGCGTGAAGATGTCTGAACAGGCGGCGCCCGGCGAGGACGACTTCAGTACCCGTCGCGACCGGATCTTTCAGCGCGCCCAAGTCAACGACGTCCCGCTGAAGACCATCCTCGTCTCCGTGTTCACGGTGGCCGCGGTGTATCTAGCCGGCCTGGTGCTTTTTCGACTGCGCGACGTTCTTCTCTTGATGCTCGTGGGGGGCTTCGTGGCGATGTTGTTGAACCCGCTGGTCGCCTTGCTCCAGAAATGGAAACTGCCCCGGCGTGGTTTCGCCGTCCTCGTCGTCACGTTCGTGGCCGTCTTGGCTTTTGCCGGATTGGCCTTCGCCTTCGGCTATCCCTTAGTGAACTCAACGACCCATCTCGCCCGGGCGCTGCCCGCGTATATCCACAACGCCCAACACGGCAGGGGGTGGATTGGTCACCTGCTACGCCGCTACCACATCGAGAATTGGCTCGATAAGAACTCATCAAAGATCGTCACGTTCGCCAAGGGACTAAGCAAACCGGCGCTCGCCCTCGGGCGAGGCGCCGCCACGATCCTGCTCGTACTGGTCACGCTGTTCGCCTTCGTGGTCCTCTTGCTCCTCGAGGGCCCCAAGATTCGTACGGCGTCGCTGGCGATGATTTCGCCCGAGCGCAGCGCGTGGATTACCCGAGTCAGCGCACAAGTGAGTCAAGCCGCGCTTGGCTACATGCTGGGTAATCTCTCGACGTCACTCATCGCGGGTTTCGTCATCTTTATCACCCTGTTCTGTCTCTCCGTGCCCTTCGCGTTCTTGTGGGCCCTGTGGGTCGCGCTCGTGGACTTCTTGCCCCAGATCGGCGGCGCGCTCGCCGGGATACCGACAGTGCTCTTCGCGTTGGTGCACTCCCTAACCGCGGGCATCATCACCGCCATCGTCTTCTTGATCTACACCCAGGTGGAGAATCACGTGCTCTATCCGATCATCATGAGCCGGACCGTCAAAATCAATCCACTGACCGTCTTCGTCGCGATGCTCACCGCCGCGGTCTTAGGCGCGTGGGTCGACGGCATTTTTGGTGGTTTCGTCGGAGTGATGATCGCCATTCCGGCGGCGGCCACCATCCACGTGTTGTTTCGAGAGATTTGGAACGCGACCCGGTCTCCGTCGGTTCACCTTGCAAGCCCTGACTCGAGCAGCGACGTTGTCGCGCCATACGAAAATGACCAGTCATGATGGCTCGGCGATGAACCCTACGAACGACCACGATCCCGCGTCGGTACTGAACGTCGCCCTCGCGCGGGCCCGACAGTTGATCGACGCCACCACGCCGCGATCCCGCGAAGAGCGCTCGACACGACGCCGTTTTCGACGACTGTTCCAAGATCCGAGTGCCGTGGGCGTGACCATCGCCCTCACCGACGAAGTCATGCGATTTCGGTCCGTTCGGGTGGCATCGATCGCGCTGCGTACGGCGGTCACGCACGCGTCGAGAAGGGGCTTCGGTCTGTACAACCTGACGGGTCTTCGCGCGGTCGCCGGGCTCTCCAAAGTGGCGCCGTCACTGGCGATAAAGATAGTCAACTCCCAAATTCGCGCCCTGACCGAGAATCTCATCTTGGACGCCGCGCCCGCGTCGCTCGGCGAGCGGATCGCGTCGCACGAACGCGAGGGACTCCTGCTCAACGTCAACGTCCTGGGCGAAGCGGTGCTCGGTGAGCGTGAGGCGAGCCGTCGCCTCGAGCGAGTTCTCGACATGGTGCGACGCGCGGACGTGAACTACGTCTCGGTGAAACTCTCGTCGATCGAGAGCCAACTACTCACCCTGGACCACTCGGGCTCGCTGGAGCGCGTGGCCGCGAAACTACGCCTTCTCTTCGCCGAGGCCGACGCGGCGGGCACCTTCATCAACTTGGACATGGAGGAGTACCGCGACCTTCGTCTCACGCTCGACGCCTTCATGACGGTCCTCGGTGAGCCAGCCTTCACCCACGTGCGCGCAGGCATCGTGCTCCAGGCCTATCTCCCGGACTCCCACGCTGCCTTGGACGAGCTCATCACTTTCTCAAAGATGCGTCACCACGACGGCGGCGGCCAGATCAAGGTTCGCCTCGTCAAGGGCGCGAATCTAGCCATGGAGCACGTCGAGTCCGAACTGCACGGTTGGTCGGCCGCCCCGTACGACACAAAGCCCGACGTCGACGCCAGTTACTGCCGACTGCTGGACGTGGCGCTTCGCGCCGAGAACGCGGCCTCACTACGCGTGGGCGTGGCCAGCCACAACCTCTTTCACGTGGCGTGGGCGCTCGAACTCGCCAAGTCCCGTGGCGTTGCTGAACAGCTCGACGTCGAGATGCTCGAGGGCATGGCCAATCCCGAGGCCCGGGCCCTCGTGGCGAGCGGCCAACCGGTGTTGCTGTACGCGCCGGTGACCCGTCAAGACGATTTCGCTTCGGCCGTGGCGTACCTGGTTCGTCGACTCGACGAGAACACGGCGCCGGAGAACTATCTGCGCGCCGCGCCCTTCATCGCCGAGGACCCGGCCGTCTTCGAAGAACAGCAACGGCGATTCATCGACGCACTGAACGCTCGCCACACCGTTGGCACCCGTCGCAAGAGAACCGCCCTCGCCCATTCGTCAGACGACTTGTCGAATGAGCCCGACGGCGACCCCACCAGCGCCACCTACGCAAAAGACGTCACCGACGCGTTCGAGGAAGTTTGCCAACGCGTCGACTTCGTCATCGACACGCTCGGACACCTCCACGATTCGCAGTCCAAAGAGTTCAAGGACGGTCGGGACCCGAACGACCACGGTCGCGTCTGGTATCGCTACCGCGTAGCCTCGGTCGGCCAGATCGACGAGGCGCTCGAGTTCGCCAGCGCCGGCTTTGCGATGTGGCACCGTCTGCCCGTCGCCGAGCGCCAGGCGACATTGCGTCGTGCGGCCGATCTCATGGGCGAGCGTCGCGCGAGGACGATCGCGGTGATGGCGCGAGACGGCGGCAAGACCGTCGCCGAAGCGGACCCCGAGATCAGTGAGGCCATCGATTTCGCCCGTTACTACGCCTCGCGCGCGCCCGCCGACGACGACTCGACGCCGATCGGAGTGGTCCTCGTCGTGCCGCCGTGGAACTTTCCCTACGCCATTCCCGCCGGCGGTGTGCTCGCCGCGCTCGCCGCGGGCAACGCCGTGATCTTGAAGCCGGCGTCCGAAACCGTCGCGGTGGCCAATGAACTGGTGAGCCAACTCTGGGACGCCGGCGTGCCGCGCGAGGTGCTGCAGTTGGTGCCAGCCGGTAACCACGAGTGCGGGCAGCACCTCGTGACCCACGTCGGGGTCAGCGCGGTGATCCTTACCGGTTCATTTGACACCGCGAAGCTCTTCTTGTCCTGGAAGCCCACGCTTCGCCTGCTCGCTGAGACGAGCGGCAAGAACGCCCTCGTGATCACCGCGAGCGCCGACGTGGACCTCGCGGTCAAGGACGTGGTGCAGTCGGCCTTTGGCCACGCGGGGCAAAAGTGCAGCGCGGCCAGCCTCGCGATCGTGGTGCGCTCGATGTACGAAGACCCGAGATTCATCGCACAACTCGAAGACGCCGTTCGAAGTCTCCGCGTGGGGCCGGGCTACCAACTGGACACGCACGTCGGACCGATCATTCATCCCCCGGAGCGCGACTTGTTGCGGGCTCTCACCCAGCTCGACGACGGCGAGTCGTGGCTCGTGGAGCCGGTGGGGCTCGACGACGAGGGATACCTTTGGCAGCCCGGCGTCAAGGTCGGCGTGGCATCCGGGTCGTGGAGCCACCTCAATGAATGGTTCGGGCCGGTGCTGGGCGTCATGGTCGCGGACGACCTCGACCAGGCGATCGCCTGGCAGAACGCTACGTCCTACGGTCTGACCGGGGGCCTTAACTCGCTCAACCAAGCGGAGTGCGAACAGTGGATCGAGCACGTCGAAGTGGGCAATCTCTACCTCAATCGAGGCACGACCGGCGCCGTCGTTCGTCGCCAACCCTTCGGGGGTTGGAAGCGATCGAGCGTTGGACCGACGGCCAAAGCTGGCGGCGCCAACTACGTGAACTGCCTTCGCCAGTGGCGTTCCCTGCACGACGTCGAGACGGCGTTGACTGAGGCGAGCGAGTGGTGGAAGGCGTTCGGATCCAAAGCCCTCGACGAAGTGGGCCTCGGGTCCGAGCAAAACTTCGTTCGTTATCGCAGTTCCTTAAAGACCATCGCCGTTCGGATCGACGACTCATTTACCTCGGACCATCGAAAGTATCTCGAGGGCCTCGTCGCGCTCGCCGGTCTCGACGTGGAGTTCAGCGCCGACACTCTGCTTAAGGGCGTGCTCGACGTCACCCTCGAGAACGTCGACGAATTCTGTGATCGAGCCGATACGTTCGACAAAGTGCGTTGGCTCAGCGCCGCGACGCCGCCCTCGCTCGCGCTCTTAGAGCGTGGGGTCAGCGTCGACGCACGACCTCTCGCCCAGAACGGGGCGGTCGAACTCCCGAGGTGGCTCCACGAACAGAGTGTCGCGATCACCAATCATCGTTACGGCAACGTGCACGCCGGCCCCAAGCCGCTCTGCCTGGGACTGGGCGAATGGACACTTCGCTGAGCGTCCCCGCGACTACACGCTCGCGTCTTTGGGTAGACCCAGCACGCGCTCGGCGATGATATTGCGCTGCACGACCGAAGTGCCCCCGCCGATCGTGAGGGCCTGGGAGTAGAGGAACCCCCAGTACCAAGATCGTCCCTCCTCGCCCTCGATACCGCCGGGTCCGTGGTTGGTGAGCATGCCCGCACTGCCGGCCAGTCGTTGGGCCAGGGTCATCACCTCTTGACCATGGTCGTCGGCGAGGGCCTTACGAAGACTCGCGTCCGAACCGCTGGACTTACCGGCCAGGGCGTTGGCGTTCAGACGTAAGCGCAAGAACCTCAGTATCTCGCCGTGCGACCAGCACTTTATGAGTTCGTCACGTTCAATCCGTGAAAGCGCGTGGCCCTGGATGCGAACCAGGTCCACCAGGTCCTCGGCGGTGGGCCCTCGACCCCAGAGGACGCCCTCACCCGACAGCGCAACGCGCTCATTGCCCAAAGTCACCTTGGCCAGACGCCAGCCTCCGTTCACTTCGCCTAAGAGGGCGTCGGCTGGAAGACGGACCTCGTCGAAGAAGACCTCATTGAACGCGTGGTCGCCCGTCATGTCGAGCACGGGACGAATCGTCACGCCCGGCGCCTTCATCGAACAGATGAAGTAGCTGATGCCGTTTTGGGGGGATCCTTCGTTCGAGGTGCGCGCGAGCAAGATGCCCCAGGTCGCCAGGTGGGCGTAACTGGTCCAGAGCTTCTGCCCGTTGACGACCCACTCCTCGCCGTCCTTTCGAGCCGACGTTGAAAGCGACGCGAGATCACTCCCGGCGTTGGGCTCGCTGAAGAGTTGGCACCAGAACTCTTCGCCACTCAGCAACTTCGGTAACCATCGGTCTTGTTGTTCCTTGGTACCCGCGACGACGATTGTCGGACCGGCCCAGCCGATGCCGATGGGATTGATCGGTCGACGCACGTTCGCTCGGCGAAGTTCGTCGTCGATGAGGAGTTGATACTCCACGGACGCGTTGCGGCCCCAGGGTTCGGGCCACGCGGGCGCGACCAGTTTCGCCTCGGCCAGTTCTCGGCCCGACGGATCGGGGTGTTCCGCGAGCCATTGGCGAAGTTCAACCCGCCGAGGGTCCAGCTCGTCGACATCGCTTTCGAGTGAGCCGGTCATCGGGGCGAGGAGGCCCCGGCCTTCGTCACGCTCTTCAATCTTGCTGGCCATCCACTGCTCCTTGCACGTCCTCTTCCAAGGTAACCCTCTTTCGCCAGGACCACCACACGAGCGGATTTCGGTTTGTCCCTCCGGCAGATCGGTTCCGCGCCCTCGCGTCGCGCCCAAGGGGGATGAAGACGGATGACCGCATCCGTGGCGCTCTAGGGAGCGCCGAAGGGAAAGGCGGCGAGCGTCTTATACTTCGAACTATGGCGGTACTTTTCTGGTTGATCATCATCCTGGTGTGCATCTTCGCCGAAATTCACACCAACGCCTTCATCGCGCTCTTCGTGGCCGCCGGCGCCATCATCCCGTTCTTTCTCGCCCTGGCGAGCGTGTCCTTCGCCCTCCAGACCGTGCTCTGGCTCGTCATCTCGGCCGCGCTGTTGGGTGCCCTGCGACCGGCCGCGCTGCATCGCTTCCACCATCGGGGGATATTGGATCTCTCGGCCCCTTCTCACAGTTCAATGACCAATCTCACGGGCTTCGTTGAAGCCGCCGTCGGCGACGAGGGACACCCGGGACGAGTGAAGATCAAGGGCGAGTCGTGGAAGGCGGTAACCAACTCGAGTGAGTCGATTCCCGACGGGACTCAAGTCATCGTGAGAAAGTCCTACGGCACCACGCTCTGGGTCGATCGAGTTTAAGTAGTTCTCTTGGTTCTGTCCCGCCCATTTTGGCTTGAGCCAAAGGGTTAGATAGCCGGCATGCCCGGCACGCCCTCCATGACGCTCTTGATGGCCTGAGCGGCACCGAGCAACGCGGCGCTCTCGGCGGGGATGATGAGTTTCGTATTTTCGCTCGCGGCGAACTTCGACAAGGTGTCGAGCTGCAAGATCGCCACCAATGTCGCGTCGGGTGCCTGAGACTTAATGGCGGCGTAGATGAGGCTGATCGCTTGGGAGCGTCCTTCCGCTTCGAGGATCTGCGCCTGGCGAGAACCTTCGGCTCGAAGGATGAGGGACTGCTGGACACCTTCGGCCTCTTTGATGGCGGCCTGTCGTTGACCGTCGGCGACGTTCACCGCGGACTGCTGTTGACCCTCGGACTCGAGGATCCGCGCGCGCTTCTCCTGGTCGGCCTGCTTCTGGAGGGCCATGGCCTGGAGGATCTGATCGGGTGGGGTGATCTCTAGGACTTCCACCCGGTTGATGCGTACGCCCCACTTGTCGGTGGCCTCTTCCATCTGGGTCTGGAGCAGGGTGCCGATGCGCTCGCGCTGGGAGAAGGCCTCGTCGAGGCTGATCGAGCCAAAGACCGCACGCACCGAGGTGCGCGCCAGGTTGTCCACGCTCACGAGGTAGTCCGAGTTCGTAAAGAGCGCCAAGCGAACGTCGACGACCTGACTGAAGATCGTGGCGTTCACAATGACGGCCACGTTGTCGCGCGTGATGACCTGTTGACGGTCGCCAGTGCGCGGGGTCTCGCGCACGTCGATGATCTTCATCACTTCGATGAAGGGGAAAATGAAGGTCAGACCAGGATTCTTGATGTCCTTGAACTCACCGAAGCGCGTCACCACGCCTTCGAAACCCTGTTGGACAATGCGAACCGACTTCGAAATTGTCGTAATGACCAGTAGGACGATGATGCCGGCAATGACTGCGAGGACAATCCCAATGGAATTCATACACCGCTACCTCCCCAAAACCGCTCGTCAGTTGAGGTAACTGGTCACGTTCTGGCTGATATTCGCAGTGTATCGGACGAGAAATTCCGACTTCAGGCGACCCCACGACTGACAACGCTGAGGCGAGTGCGCGGCGCCGCGAACCGGCGCCGAGTGGTCCCTGGTCCAGAGTTCCTGGTAAAACGTGAGGGGCAGGCCCGACCAGTTCTCGGCTCCCGAGAGCGCCGACAAGGAGTCCAATGGACGTCGCCACGTTTGTTGCAGAAATCTTTAACAACGAGCTCCCGTTTCGCGTCGAGGCGTACGACGGCAGTACCGCCGAACCGACCGTCGTGTCCAGTGCCAACGCGATCACGCTGAAGATTCTTCGCCGCGACGCCATCACGAGAGTACTGACCCATCCCGGGGAACTCGGCGTGGCGCGCGCCTACGTCGCGGGCGATATCGACGTGGAAGGCGACTTGGATCCACTCTTTGAACTCTCGTTGCCGCCCCTGCGCCAACTCCTCAACGCCAACAATCTTCGCTCCTTGCTCGCGGTAGTCGGGCCCTCCGCGCTCAAACCGTTGGCGCCGCCGGCCATCGAAGCCAAGCCGCGCGGCGCGCTGCACTCCCGCGCGCGCGATTCTCAGGCCGTCACGCACCACTACGACGTGTCGAACCACTTCTATGAGATGGTGCTCGGGCCCTCGATGACGTACTCGTGCGCGGTATTCGCCTCACGCGACGACACCCTTGAACAGGCCCAAGCGCGAAAGGTTGATCTCGTCGCTCGCAAACTGGATCTGAAACCCGGTGACCGCCTGCTCGACGTGGGATGTGGGTGGGGGGCGATGAGTATTCACGCCGCGCGCCACTATGGGGCGAACGTCGTGGGCATCACCCTCTCTAAGCCCCAGGCGACCTACGCGAGCGAGCAGGCGCGACTCGCCAGTGTGAGCGATCTCGTGGAGTTTCGCGTCCAGGATTTTCGCGACGTCAAGGACGTTCCCTTCGACGCGATCAGCTCGATCGGCATGTCCGAACACGTGGGCCGAAAATCGCTACCCAGCTATACCCAGTTGATGTTCGACCTCGTGAAGCCCGGTGGCCGCTTCCTCAATCACGCCATTGGCCGCCCGGTCTCCTTCGAGGACGACCCCCGTCCATCCAAGATCTCGGAACTCAATCGTCAAATGCAGATGGCCCTTGGACTACGTGGTCCCTCGAAAACGGGTAGCCAGTTCATCGACCGCTACGTCTTTCCCGACGGCGAACTCCACGAGGTGGGCGCGCTGATCTCGATCTTCCAAGCGCACGGCTTTGAGGTGCGCCACGTCGAGAGTCTGCGCGAGCACTACGCCCTGACCCTGCGCCGCTGGGTCGACAACTTGAGCAAGCGTTTCGACGAAGCCGTCGAAGAGGTCGGCATTGAGCGGGCCCGCGTGTGGCGGCTCTACATGGCCGGTTCGGCCGTCGGCTTTGAACGCCACCACTTGGAGGTTCACCAAGTCTTGAACGTGCGACCACTCGAGGGCCATAGCAACATGGCCCTGCGCCCGAGCTTCGAACCAACGTTCTAGCTCCAACCAAGAACGCGACCAACACGTTTGTCGAACCTCGCGCATCAACGATGTCCGAGTCTAGGTCGCCGTCATTTGAGAGGCGCCTTTGGCGTTAGTCGGGGCCCCTGGCAGCAAAACGATTGCTACCATTCTCTTACACAGCCACTAAGGGAGCGAAGTGCCGTCCAAGAAAAAGCAGGGACAAAAGCCCAAGAAAGCCAAGAGCGCTGACGTCGCGGCTCGGTCGAAGCGCGTGCAGTCACGAGGCCGCAGCCGTTAGTTGAGAGAAGACGCTCACCGACCAGCGCCGTGGTGACATCAGCGCCTGGTCAACGATGTTGCCTCCCCTTAGATTGTTGACGTCGGCTCCCTGGCCTCACGAGGTCCGTATGGGACGATTAGCACGTGACGAAGACTCCCTGGCAGAGCCTCTGGCATAAACACCCCGGGGTTCGCTCGGGTGACGAGCTCTCTCGAGGCGAGCGGGCCGCCGATCGCATGCGCAACACCATGGGCTCGTGGAGCTTCATCTTCGGGTTCTTCATCGTGATGATCCTGTGGGCACTCGTGAACACCTTGCTCTTCGAGCACATTCTCCACCACAAGGCGTTCGACCCCTACCCGTACATCCTGCTCAACCTCTTTCTTTCGATGATGGCCGGCGTGCAAGCCGCGGCGTTGCTGATTGCGGCCAAGCGGGCCGACGCGATCTCCTCCGAAGTGGCCCTTCACACCTCGAGCAACACCGACGACATCAAGACCCTGATCCAAGAGAACACCGAGTTGACGTCCGCGATGAAGAAGAACACCGACCTCCTCGAGGAGATTCACCTGCACATCACCAACATTGGCAAGGTGGTCGGCGCCGACATGGGGCGATTCGCGCCCGGTGCCCAGCCGCCCAGCGACACATAATCGCTTCCCGAGAAGACGTCACTGTCCTGGCACCAATCACTGGCGACCATTTGGCGCAGCCGGCTTCGAGCGAGGACAACTGGTCGTTTAGTAAAGGCAATAACCTTTCACACGTGGCTAACGATCAACACTGGGTCAACTGGCATTCGGAGTACGAGGATCCACATTCCTACATAAGCCGGCGACTTCGATCCGTCCAAAGAAGGCTCGCCGGAGCGCTCGACGTGGCGCCCCAGGGGTCGATACGACTCATCAGCATGTGCGCGGGACAGGGCCGAGACGTGATCGAAGTACTCGAGCGGCACGATCGGGCCCTCGACGTTCGCGCTCTACTCGTCGAGCTGGATGTCCAACTGGCCGAGGACGCGCGACAAAGGGCGCGACGAGCTGCCTTAGGGAATGTGCACGTACGCGTGGCGGACGCATTCATAACATCGGCGTACCGGGACGCCGTGCCCGCCGACATCCTCCTCGCCTGTGGGGTCTTTGGAAACATCAGCGACTCAGATATCCACGCGACCATCGCCTCCCTTCCGAGCCTCTTGGCGCGCAACGCGACGGTCATCTGGACTCGCCATCGTCGGGACCCGGATCTGACGCCAACAGTTCGCGAGTGGTTTGGCGAATTCGGGTTCGAGGAGGTCGCGTTTGATACGGAGGAGGGGGTGCTCTTTAGTGTCGGCACGCATCGCTTGATTCGCGATCCGCAAACATTCGATCCGAACCAAAAACTCTTCACGTTCTTTGGCGATGGGGCTGGGGCACACCAGTAGTCCGGCGCGATGCCGTGAGTCACCGATCTCTGGTGTGACGGCGCGTTCCCGTTTCGAAGTCGGCGACACGCCACTAACCGATCGGTGATGCCGGAGAGGCGAGGTGCGCCCAACCTAGGGAGCCGCGAGGGGACTCCCCTCGCGGCCCGGGCCCGCGACGACCTTGACGTTTCGACTCGTAAGTTGTTCACCGCACGAGCCACACCTCATCTCCGCGTGGGTCACCTCACCACATGATCCGTGCACCAGTTCAATTGGCGGACCCGAGGGCGCGGCGTAGTCGTCACCCCACTGACGCATCGCGGTCAAGATCGGCCACAGGTCGCGACCCTTCGGGGTCAACTTGTAGTCGTCACGGGGCGGATGCGCAGAGTACGGCAGACGCTCCAAGACTCCGGCACTCACAAGGGAGTTGAGTCGCTCGCCCAGGATATTTCTCGAAATCCCTAGGCGCCGCTGAAACTCCTCGAATCGCGACACGCCGAGGAAGGCGTCGCGGATAATGAGCATGCTCCACCACTCACCCACCACCTCGAGGCACTGGGCCACCGAGCAGTCCATCTGGGCAAAACTCTTACGCTCCATAACCTCAGCCTAGTTAGTTGCATAATGATACGCAAGAATGTAATGTGCATCCTATGACAGAACTTAGTGGCGGCGCGACCCTACCTTCGGTTCTTACGACCCACCGCACAGCCATCTTCGTCGTCACCGCGCTGGGCGCCTTCATGGCCTCGCTCGACCTCTCCATTGTCAACGTCGCCTTTCCCGCGCTCGAGCGCGCCTTCACTCACGACACCCGGGCCAGCTTGTCCTGGGTCTTGACGGGTTACTCAATTGTCTTTGGCTCGCTCCTGGTCGTCGCCGGGCGCACGGCCGATCGTCTGGGGAGTCGTCGGATCTTCTTCTTCGGTCTCGGCGTATTCTGCGTCGGATCACTCCTCTGTGCGATCGCGCCCTCGGTCCCGATGCTGATTCTGGGGCGGTTCGTTCAAGGATTCGGGGCGGCCGCGTTGCTGCCCGCGTCGCTCTCACTCTTGCTCGCGTCGTACTCCAAGGAGAAGCGCTCCCAGGTCGTGGCGCTCTGGGGCGGCATCGGCGCACTCGCCGTCGCAACCGGCCCCTCATTGGGCGCCGTACTCATCACGGCCTTTAGTTGGCGAGCCGCCTTTTACGTGAATCTGCCGGTCGGGCTGATCGCCTGGTTGGTGGGCCGAAGAGTCTTAGCCACGACCGAAAGGTCGCCGTCCACGACGAGCCCGGACTTTCCGGGCGTGGTGTTGCTCAGCGGCGCGCTGGCGACGTTAGTGCTCGCGATCTCCGAGGGGCCCAGCTGGGGTTGGAGCAACGCCCGCATCATCGGTGCGTTCGTCGCGGCCGTGCTCTTGGCCGGCGCCTTTCTCTTTCGCTCGCGTCGCCACGAAGAGCCCGTGCTGGACCTTGGTCTCTTTAAAGCGCGTTCGTTCAGCGTCGCCAACGCCGCGGCCCTGCTCTACGCCATGGGATTCTTCGCGATGCTGCTCGGCAACATTCTGTTCTTAACCAGTGTGTGGCACTACTCGATCCTCGACGCCGGCCTCGCTGTGACCCCAGGCCCCTTGGTCGTCGCGTTCGTCTCGGGACCGGCGGGCAAGCTGGCGGGCCGCTGGGGCTTTCGCCGAGTCTTGATGGTGGGCTTTGGCGTCTTCACCCTCGGTCTGGTCTGGTACGTGACCCGCGTGGGACTCACGCCGCAGTACCTAAAGATCTGGCTCCCGGGCACGCTCATCGTCGGGCTGGGCATCGGACTCACGTTTCCGGTACTGAGCGCCGCCGCGGTCTCGAGCCTCGAGCCCGCGCGTTACGCCGTGGGCAGTGCCGTCAATCAAACGGCCCGCCAGGTCGGCGGCGCGCTGGGCGTGGCAATCCTCGTGGTGATCCTGGGCACGCCGTCCAACACCACCGAGGCGCTCGGTAACTTCAAACACCTCTGGCTGTACGTGGCGGCCATGGCCGCGCTCGCCGGGGTCATCTGTACCGGGCTCTCACGCGAGAAGATCGCCCACTCCGAACTCTCGAGCGTTGAAGAAGACGTTGAAAAGGCCCACGGCTTCGAAGCGATGCTCGACGGTGAGATCGTCGACGAACCTTTCGCTTTTTTGAAGCCACGCGACGTCAAGCCCGAGTAGCACCAACGGATCCTTGTATCGATCGAGGGCTAGGTGTCGAACGTGAGATCGCCCAGGAGCGTGCGCAGTTGACGACCCATCTCTCGAGGATTACCAGAGATCTCGCCGATGACCTCGCCTTCGGCCGCCACGTCGTCGCCGGGTTGAAACTTCGACACGCGCATCCCTCGTCCGGCGCGAGTGACCAGTACCACCCAGGGCAGACCAATCTCACCGGAGTCCCGGGTCGCCATGATCTGACCCTGCGCGCCCAGTCCAAAACTCCACTCGGGCGTTCGCGCGGCACTGATCACGCGCTCTAGTGCACTGCTTCCTGAGAGTCCCGACGATTTCGCTATGAGCCAACCCTAGGGGACCGGTGTCACAGACGCCGGGGTGCGAGCGTCGCGCGTAGGGCGCAATGAATTCGGGTAGTGACCTTAGTCACTTTCGCGCAACGACACGGCTCTTTGGCCCCGCAGANNGCGACGTCGCCGCGGATCAAAGGAACTACAGTTAATTGAAGAAGACCTCGGGAAAAGTTCCGTGCTTATGGAACGACTTCGGGCACCAGTCAAGGAAGGAAATTGCGTGGAACCGACGGACACTCAAGGTCCCGACTACTTCCATAAAGTCGTCG
>PKXH01000043.1 GCA_003133405.1 Acidimicrobiaceae bacterium
TGCCCTTTTCGCGCTCTAAGTCGCCTGAGTCCATCACCCGGTCGGTGATCTCCTCGTGGGCCGTAAAGGAGCCGGTTTGGCGGAGCATTTTGTCCACCAGCGTCGTCTTGCCGTGGTCCACGTGGGCGATAATGGCGATATTTCTAAGGGAGGAACGTAGCGACATGACTGAACCACGCTAGTTGCAGGGGCCCCTCACCAAAACCTAGGCCGCGCGAGCGAGTCGATGACGTTGCCAGGCCACGGCCGTGCGCACTAAGTCCCGCGCGCCTGCACGAAGATCCTCCATCGTGCCGTCGACACTCAACACGACGCCGGCCTCGGGCCAGAGACCGATGACGCGTGACGCGGCGAGTCCCGTGGGTTCGGCCAGGGCGTCGATGGTGAGATCGGCGCGAAGCCCGGGACCGGCGCTCTTGCCCGGCGCGCCCGCGCGCACGCGCAACACCACCCGCGTGAGACCCCGAGGGACAATGAGGTCACGTCGTCCGCGCAGCGTGGTGCGAGCTCGCGCGACGTCGTAGTACGCGTCACTCGGGGCGACCGACCACGGACGCTCGAGTTCCTGGGCGGCCTCGTCGAGTTGTGTCGCCCAGTTCGCGGCCTCGGCGCTGACGAGCCCTACGACCGAGGGTGACGACTGGGCGAGCCACGAAGCCAGCGAGCCGGGCCGCGCGTAGCCCGAGGTGGCGCGCAGCAACTGATCGGAAACTTCGAGCGCGACCGCGTCACCACGCGTCAGGGTCGGCTCGCTGAGCGACCGGCGCAGCGCGGCGTTGCCCACGACGCGCCGGGCGCTCGCCGGGGACCAACGAAACGGCTCGTAGGGCAGACCGGCGCGTTCGACCATCCAGGCGTCCAGGCGTCGGTGATCGTTGCTCGCCACGGCGCGAAAGCGCGCGGTGAGCGAGCGGCGATGGTCGTCGGTCAGGGCGAGCGATTCGTCGGGGGCCCCTTCGATCAGACGGTTGAGGATGTGGGGCGAGAGGCGTCGATGGGTCAACTTCGTCACGGCGCCACCGTCATCACGCGCAGGGTCTCGAGGACGTCGCCCACGGCTCGGCTGAGTAACTCGTCGTCCACGTTCGCGCTCCAGAGTTCACCGGCGGCGGTGGAGAACATCGACGTACGAAGCGGCACGATCGAGGTTCGAAGCGTCTGGACCAGCGCGTGGTAGCGCATCACCCGCTCGGCCCCCTCACCCAGGGGTGACGTGGTGACGTCGAGCAGGGCCACGGAGGCTTGGTCGCTCGTCGTCGTGCCGACCATGAGGTCGATGACGTCGCGCAGTACGACGTCGCCTCCGGCGAGGCGTTGGTAGGCGCGCAGCGACGTGCGTGGCAGCCATCGACTCGAGAGAGGACCGAGCGAGCGCTTCAAGGTGACACAGTGCGCGGTGACGTCGGTGGCGAGTCGGGCCCGTTCATCGCTCTCCAACTGATCGACGAAGCGGGTCAGTTCGTTCGAACCCACGTCGGCGCGCCACGCGAGCAGCGCGTCGTCAAAGGCGTGGTCGATCTCGAGTCCGACGCTCAAGAGTCGTAGCGCCTGGGTGACCAACAGGCCCCGCACTTGGGCGAGGAGCGAGGCGGTGAGATCCTCGGCGTAGGTACCCGAGCGCAGCGTCGACGCGCGAATCGCGAGGGGCGCGTCGCGGCGCGCCGGGCCGAGAAGGGCGAAGATCCCGTCCTCAAGCTCCGCGCGCAACCCCGAGGCGGCGGTGGTGTTGGCGATCGGCCGGGCGTCGCGCTCGCCTCGCAACACGTCCATGACACTCACGGGAGTGGTGTCAAGTAGCGAGGTCATCAACAGAGTTTGGCGCCACCCTGTGACACGACGTAGCGTGAGGGCGTGTTCGCCGCCGTCTTTTCGATCTTCGTCGTGGCCGTCGTCGTGTTGAGCGTGTTGACCTTGCGTTGGGCCCGTCGCCGCGACCGCGAACGGCGCTAGTGAGACCCTGACGGTCTTACTCCTTTAGGCGGTCCTGGAGGTCGTGCACGGCCCGGTCGAGGTCGGCCACGGCGCGTTCGATGAACGAGAGCCGGTCCTTCAAGGTCTCGTCCACCCGCTGATCGACGCGCTTATCGACTTGGGCGCTCAGTCGTGAGTCGAGTGAGTCCACGAGCGGCTGGGTCATCTGCTTGAAGCGAGCCTTCAGGTCCTGGGACTTACTGGGGCTGGGTTCGGAGGTGTCGCTCATGGCCCCAGACTAGGTCGCGGGCGGCGCGCAGTACACCCCGGCGTTGAACTGCAACGTGTTGAACTGACCGGCCCACGGCGGGTTGAGCAGGGTGGTCGCCTCGCTCGCCAGGGCCCTGGCGGGCGTGCAGGCGGCGCCGAAGGAGATGAAGCCGCGAATGTTGCTGCCGCTGGCCCCGGTGACCGGCGTGGGGCCATTGTCGGTGAAGGCGACCGCGACGAAGACCGGCAGGGACAGCGTGGAGAGTTGGTAGTTGCGATACTCCGACTGCGAGGCGTAGACCGCGGCGTTGAGTTTCGGGTCCACCGAGTCGATACCCGTCTGCCAACCCTTCAACGTCGAACTCCAGTACGTCGCGTACGTGGCGAGCGTTCCCTTAGAAGACCCGCCAGGCGCGTCGAGGTTCGAATGGTTGTCGGGATAGCCCTCGGGATCGAGGATCACCCAGTCGGGTTTGAGGCCAACGCCCAAGCCCCGGTAGGCGTCGATCTGGGTCGCCACCCATACGCCCGCCGCGAAGCCGTGCGTGAAGTACTGCGACGCTGTCTGCTTCTGATTCGCCAGCGGCCCACTGACGGTCCAGAACGAGAGCCACGTGACGCGCTTGTGTGAGTTATAGATAGCTTGGCCCAGGAGAAAGTCCGGCGACGTGGCGACGGAGGTCGTGTTCGTGAACCCGACCCACGGCGCCACCTGGGTGCCGAGGCCGCCGGTTTCTGAGATAATCGGCCATCCGTCACTGATGGCCCGGGACCACCTCGCCGTGGGGATGGCGTACACTCCCACGCCCTCGGGGGGTGGTGAGTTCACCCCGGCCGCGTAGAGCGTCAATTGGCCGTTTATCTGCAGACCGGTGACGACGTCGCCAACGGTCCGTGCGGCGCTGCCGGCCGTGACCGAGACGTCGGTGGCGCTCCAGGTCGAAGAACCCGCGGGGTTCGAGAGTACGAACAGGTCGCCCCAGTTGGCCGCTTGACCGGCGATGGCCACCTGGGAGAGCGTCACCTGCACCGAAAGGGCGCCGCTCAACGGGGGGGCGCCGCCGGCCAGGCTCGTAAGGTTCTGGGCGTTCCAGACCTCGGACGAGCTGATCGTCGCGTGGCTCGTCAGATTAGAGATCGCGACCGCGTACTGGGTCGTGAAGAGTTCGACGCTCCCGTTACTCGTGAGAGCCGCGAGGTCAATGTCGGAGGTATTCATGCCGAGCGCGAGCGGCCCTAGGACGGTGGGCGCGTCGGTGACCACCGTCAGATTCTCCGTCGTCCACGCACGGATTGACGACCCCGTGTTGGTGTAGATGAGGAGGTCACCGTTGTTGAGCGTGATCGCGAAGGTCGGAGTGACGCCCGGGAGTACGACGGGGTCACTCGCGAAGGCGTAGGCGCCACTGAAAGGGGTCGTCGTGGTGGTGGTGGTCGACTTGATGGTCGACGTGGTGGTCGACTTGATGGTCGACGTGGTCGACGTGGTGGTCGATGTGGTGGTCGACGTGGTGGTCGATGTGGTGGTCGNNGTCGATGTGGTGGTCGATGTGGGCGTCGTCGTCAAGCCGCTCGCGGACTTCTCGTTATACGAGTTCTGGCTATAGACCGGCACGGGCTCATTGAGCGACCAGCTGAGCGTGAGGACCTCGATCGTGTTGACCGCCGTGCGGTAGGCGACGGTGGCGTTGGTGCCCACGACTTGAATGCTCGGTAGGCCGTTCGCGGCCACGACCCCGGTTAGGGCCGTTAGGTCGGTCGTGACGTAGGGGCGCCACGGCGTGAGGTAGTGCAGTCGACTCCAAAGTTTCGTGTCGGGCACGTTGGGGCTGAGCACGATGACGTGTCCGTCCACGTCGACGTAGAGCAGCTCGACATTGCCCGAAGGGTCGAAGAAGGGGATGGGGTCCGCGGCCGGTTCGGGCACGTCGTTGTGGAGCGTCAAGTCGATCCACTGCGTGGGACCCGACGAGAACTGTGAGAACAGCGCCAGGTGAGAGTGACTGGTCCGATACGCGAGCACGCCCTCGGCGGCGTCGGTCGCGCCGTGCGGTCCTCCGAGCATGGTCGAGGCGTTGAGTTGGCTCTGAAGCGAGAGAGCGTTCCAGGGCAGGGGCCCGGTGCCGGTCTCGGCGAATTGGTACAGCGGCAGTCCCGCGGGCGCCGCCGTCGTGGCCCCACGCGAGGCGCTCGCGGCAAGGTAGGTACCCGCCAACAAAACGATGCCAATCAGCACAATTCGTCGAAACGTCACTCGCGTCCTTATAGAGGCGACGCCCACTATCAAGTCAGACGCTCACCGTGTCAAAGTTTAGGGGTGAGGCATCTGTGGCCCGGGGTCGGCGTCTTAATGGCCACGTAATGCTACGAACGCGTTACAACTTTCTTCGCCGCGGACGCCGCGGAGGCACCGATTGCGTTGAGGGCCCGCACAATCACGCGATAGGAGTGACCTTTAATGAGTCGGGTCACGTTGACTGATCGGGCACCTTTGGCCAAGGAGATCCAGGTGGCGCCCCCGTTGATTGAGTACTGATACGACGTAATCGGACTGCCACCGGTATCACCAGGAGCGCTGAGCTTTAACGCGAAGCCGGCTACTAGTGAGGTGAGCTTCGTGATCGTCGGCGGCGCCGGTCGGGAAGAGGGAAAGATCGTGGCCTTAAAGGTCAGGGTCGTTTTGTAAATCGACTGACCTTGGTACGTGACGCTGACCGCGACGTTTTGAGCGATCGAAGAGGAGACGTCGAAGGTTACGGCGCCGTTGGCGTCGCTCGTGACCAGGTAGGTGGCGTTGCCCGAGCTAAGGGCGCTGGTGTGATCGTTGTTGATGATCACAAGACCACTGGGCGCCGTGGCAGTCACGCCGATGACCGCGTCAACAACGGGAGCGCCGTTGACGTTTCGCAGCGTGGCGCTCACGGTGGGATTGGTGCCGAGCGCGGTGCCGGTCGAGCTCGAAAGGGAGAATGTACTTTTGGCCACGGAGAAGGCCGGTGCGCATAGTCCGGCGAAGAATCCGGCCCCGTTCGGGCTCCCCAGTCCCGAGGCCATGTCGTAGCCGATGCCCGCGGGGTACACGCCGACGTTGTACAGATCGTTGGTGCCGCTCGTGACGTCGTTGAAGCCCGTCGCCGCCATCGCGTAAAGCGAGGCGTTGATAAAGCCCAGTCGACCGCCGCCCGGGTAACAAGCCTGCGCCCCGACGGCGACGAGCGCACTGACCAAGGGGGAACCGATGGAGGTCCCGCCGATGCCGCCCCAGTCTTTCGAACAGCTCCGTTGACAGGTGCTCGTCGTGGTGCCGGAGTAGAACTCAATAAAGCCAGTCTGTGGATCGCCCATCACCGACAGGTCGGGTACCATTCGCATCCCGCCTGTCGCGGCCGATGTGGTGATACCGTTGCCCGTTTGCCACGCGGGTTGGCTCCAGAACGTCGATACCCCACCGCCGCCGGCGCCGCACTTAGACCCGGTGCACGCGTCGCTCCACACCGTTTCGGCGAGGGGGCTGATGCTCGAGACGGTGAGACCACCGACCCCGGTGACGTAGGGCTGGCTCGAGGGATCGTCCACCGCGGGCGTTGACGTGGGGGTTAGCGAACCCAAACCCTCGCAGTCCGACGAACCGTTGTCGCCGGCCGCGGCGATGACCGTCTGGCCCTGGGCGGCCATCTCTTCAAAGATGGGCATCTCGGCCTGCGCGCCGCCGTCGCTCTGAGGTTCGCAGCCGCCCCAGGACGTCGTGATGATGGTGGCAGTGTTTTCGCTCGCGATCTGAGAGTACACGTCGGTCGGCCCGCTGCCGGCGTTGGTCCCCTGATAGACCTCGATTTTGGCGCCGGGCGCGAGGACGCTGGCCTCTTCGACGTCCAGGGTGGCCTCGTCCGAGGCGCTATTGGAATTGTCGTTGTTGGAGGGCCCGGGGTTCACGGTGATCGGTGTGATGTTCGGCGTCACACCGTAACAGTTCAAGAACGTCAAGACGTCGCTGGTGTTGTAGTTGGCGAGCTCGTAGACGCCAATGGTCTGGCCGACTCCAGTGTCGCCGGCCGCCCACTTGGCGCTCAGTCCATAGAGCTGGCCCTCTTGTTGCGCGTTGTAGCCGCCCAAGGAGTTGGGCGCGTTGGTGGTGGTCCCGGAGGAGAGACAGGTACTCGGCGCGCCAACGGCGTGGGACACGACGGCCTTCGTGGATTCGGGCGCCACCGAGGAGAGTCCCGCGACCGCGACGACGTCGCTCGCCAGGGCGTGGGGCAGTGACGCCGTGGCGCCAAAGTGCGCGACGAGGGTCCCGTTACCTTGGCGCACCGTAAGAACGGGCGCGTCAAAGGCGTGCGCGATCGCGCTCGTGGTGCCGCTCGCGTGGATGATGTTGTGACCTTTACTGAGCGCCCCGACGTGCAGGCCGTAACTCGTAAGAAAGCCACGAACCGCCTTCACGGTCGAGGCCGAGGCGCCAAACCTGCGGGCGTACTGGGCGGGAGTGAGGAAGTGGTGAAAGTTCACCGACGCGCTATTGGTCAGACTCGCGATGAAGGGCGCGAGTTCGCCTTGGTGACGCTGGGTGAGCGCGAGGTCAAAGGACGTCGTGATGACCTTGTGCACGACCACGTCGGTGGTGGGCAGCGGCGTGAGGCCCGCGACGACGATTCTGGTATTGCTGGCATTGGCCGGCACCGTCGTGAGCGGGAGCGCGAGCACGACCAGCGACGAGCACAGGGCGATGAGGGGCCACCGCGCCCGCGTGCGAGACCTACTCATACCAGTCAGCCTACGAACGTGGCGAGCCACCAGGCAATCGGGCACGTCTTTGTTACGCAATTCTTACTTGACGTGATCGTGGAGTCGGGGGCGGGTGGAAAGGTCGCCACACTCAACGCAGATGGTCTCGGGAATGACGCCGATTCGCATCAGCCAACCAAAGATCGTGCAGCCCACGCAGTAGCCCGCGAAACCCTCCAGCGCCGCCGCCGCGATGAGGGGCAGCAGAATCCAACGCGCGTCGAGCCACCCGGCCGTGAGCCACGTCACGAGGGACGCGAGGCTGAATGAGAGTCCCATGGCCTGGGCGAATCGCTTGGGCGGACCGGGCACGGAGCGCTGCCAATGAGTAAGGCGCGGTCCACTCACGCGAACGGCGAATTGACCCAGCGGTGAGATCTTCGGTCCGGCCAAGACCCGCGCAAGAAAGCCGTAGGTCAAGAGAATGAGGAGCCACGCGCTGCCGGTGACGAAGGTAAGCCCGGCGATGAGCACGACGCCGATCGCCACGGAGCGCGCCGCGGCCTCATTGACCGGATTGGGAAAAGAGAAGAAGTTCCTCATCGAAGAGAGTGTAGTGAGCCGCTCACCAATCTCTTACTAGCCCAGCGCGAGCTTGATGGTGGTGGCGGCGCCGATGGCGATGACCAACACCCGAACCAGCGTGGGCGAGAGTCGCATGATCACTAGCGCGCCCAGCCAACCGCCGATCAACGTGCCGATGAGCAGCATCGACACCGCCTGGAGCGCGAGGTGTCCGTGGATAATAAAGACGATCGCGGCGCACACGTTGATGATCATCGAGAGTGCGTTGCGCAAGCCCTGCAATGCGTGCATCTCCAGGGGCAGCGCGAGGCCCATCACCGCGAGGAGCAAAATGCCCATGCCCGCGCCGAAGTAGCCCCCGTACACCGAGACCGCGAAGATGCCCACGTAGAGCGCCCCGCGGCGCGCGGGGTGGGTGTGTTCGACGTTGGTCAGCGCCCGCGTAATCAGTGGTGACAGCGCGAACAAGACGGTGCCCACGCCGATGAGCCACGGCACCACCGTACGGAATGTCGACGCCGATCCGTTGAGCAAGAGCGCGCATCCCAACACGGCGCCGAGCACGCATGAGGGCGCCAGCGTCTTAATGAGACGGCGATGGGGCGCGATCTGGTGACGAAAGACGCGAATCGATCCTAAGTAGCTCGGCACCACGCCCACGGTCGTGGAGATGTTGGCCTGCAGGGCCACGATGCCCTGGCTCAATAACGTCGGAAACGTGATGAAGGTTCCCCCGCCCGCCACGCCGTTGGCGATGCCGGCCGCGACGCCGGCCAAGAGATAAAGAGTGAGACGCCCCAGTAGTGGAAGAGCGCCAATCAGCATTGTCACTACTCTACGTATGATGGGTTTTTTGAACGTACGGGCGGGTAATCCCCAATTTCGCTCGCCACTTCATCTACCGTGGGCGACGTGCACCTCTTGAGCGGCGAACTCACTACCCCTCGTGACGCGCCGGACGACCTCATCCTGGCGGCGGGGGGCATTGTGATGCGCGCGTCGTCGAGCGGACGCGCCGAGGTCGCGTGCATCTACCGTGGGTCGCGCGGCGACTGGACGTTTCCCAAGGGCAAGCTCGACCCCGGCGAGACGTTCGAACAGGGGGCCCTACGAGAAGTGTTCGAAGAGATCGGCCACAAGTGTCGCGTGGTGCAGTTCGTGGGCCTGACGAACTACACCCATCGCAAGGGCAAGCCCAAGATCGTGGCGTACTACTTAATGAGCGTCGACGAAGGAGAGTTCGAGCCCAATGAGGAAGTGGATCAGCTGGCCTGGGTGCCCCTCGAGTTGGTTCGCGCACGTCTCACGTGGGACCGTGACCAGGAACTATTTGACTTGGTGACGGCGTTGCCCGAGATGAGGGCGCAGGCCTCTTAACGCACGCGCTCGAGGAAGCTTCGGGTGGACTCGTGTTGGGGGTTGGTGAAGATCTCTTCGGGTGTGCCCTGCTCGACGAGGACCCCGGCGTCGAGATAGACCACCTGCTTCGCCACGTCGCGCGCGAAGTTCATCTCGTGGGTCGCGATCAACATGGTGGTGCCCTGGTGGGCGAGGTCGGTCAGTAGGTCGAGCACTTCGCCGACCAACGTCGGATCGAGCGCGCTGGTGACCTCGTCCAAGAGCAGCAACGCGGGGCGCATAGCGAGTGAACGCACGATGGCCACACGTTGTTGTTGGCCGCCCGAGAGCCGGTCGGGATAGTCGTGGGCGCGATCGGTAAGTCCGATGCGATCCAAGAGCGCGAGCGCGTCGTCGCGAGCCTCACTTTTGCGGCGCTTCAACGCGTGCACCGGGCCGATGAGGATGTTGTCGAGCACGCTGAGGTGGGGAAAGAGGTTGAAGGACTGAAAGACCATGCCGATGTGGCGGCGCACCAAGTCCGGATCGATTCGTTCGTCCTCGAGGCACTGGCCGAAGAGCGAGATCGACCCGGCGTCGATCGTCTCGAGCAGGTTCGCGCAGCGCAAGAGCGTGGACTTGCCCGAACCCGAGGCGCCGATGAGACAGACCACCTCGTGGCGGTGCAGCGAGAGCGACACCCCCGAGAGCACCTCGTTCTCGCCGAAGCGCTTGACGACATCGGTCAGTTCAAGAACGACCTCCACTACACCCCGGCCAGTCGGCGGGTGCGGTCGCGCGCGACCAGATGGTCCGTGAAGCGGGTCATCGGGATGGTGAGCAGCAAGAACAGGATCGCGGCCACGGTGTAGCCCGAGAAGTTGAACACCGTCGAGCCGTAGATCTGCGCGGCCCGGGTGGCCTCGATGACGCCCAGCACCGAGACCAAGGCGGTGTCCTTTTGCAAGGAGATGAGATCGTTGAGCAGCGGCGGGATGACGGTGCGCACGGCCTGGGGCAAGATGACCCGGCGCATGGTGGCGGTATGGGTCAGGCCGAGTGAACGCGCGGCGAGGAGTTGCCCGTGCGCCACGGAGAACACCCCAGCTCGGTAGACCTCGGCGACGTAGGCGCTGTAGGTGATCGTGAGCGCCGCGCACCCGTACACCGCGGGCGACTGGGTGGAGAGAAAGCCAATGTTGAGTTCGGGCAGGCCAAAGCCGACCATGAAGATCACGAGCAGGATCGGCACGCCGCGAAAGACGTCGGTGTACATCGTGGCGAGGACGCGGAAGGGAAAGAGCACGGGCGACTGGCTGAGGCGGACCCACGCGATGACCAGACCAAAGATGAGCACGAGTACCTCGCTCACGACGAACATCCACAGGTTGGTCACGAGACCCCACCCGACCGAACTGAGACCCCGGCGGGGATTGCCCACGAAGGCCTGCCACATCAAATGAGGGTTGAAGAAGAAGTAGCGCACCGTCGCGCCGCCGGGCGCGAGCCAAAAGACCGCGACGATGACGCCCAGGATGACCACGCTCGAGAGTGCGCTCGCAATCACCCCTCGACGTCCCACGAGCAGGCGTCGTCGCCGAGAGGCGAACAGTAGTGGCGGCGTTGGCGACGAACCCTCGTCGGTCGTCAACGACACGACTAGGGCCTAATCGTGGGCACGCCGGTGTAAAGACCCAGCCACTTGTTCTGTAGGGCGCTCAACGTCCCGTTGGTCTTTAACGTCGCGATCGCCGTGTTGATGCAGCTCACCAGCGGATTGTTCTTGGCGAAGAGCAGGCCGTAGTGCTCGCCCACGCTCGGGAACTGGCCGACCTGGGTCGCGACGGGCTTCTTGTTCTTGTTGAGGATCTGCGCCGAGGCCATGTACTGACCGGTCGGGGTGTCGATCACGATCGCGTCGATCTGCTTGGCCTGCAGTGCAGCGATCGCTAAGTCGAGGGTGGAGTAGACGCGCGCGCTGCGGGTGGGCTTGATGTGGTTGTTGATGTAGGCGAGGCCGGTCGTGCCGATCTGGTCGCCGTAGAGATAGCTCTTGAGCTCTTTCGCCGTGTGTTTGGTGACGATCGGGTTGGTCTTGAGCGCGACGATGGACTGTTGCACGTCGTAGTAACTCTTAGAGAAGCTCACGGCCCCGGCCCGTTCGGTGCTGTAGGAGATCTCGTTGATGTCAAAGTCGAACTTCTTGACCCCGGGCACGTAGCTCGAGTCGAAGGGCTCCACGACCCAGATGACGTTGGAGCGTCGGATGCCGAGGACCTTGGCGATGGCGTACACCACGGCGGACTCGTACCCTTTGCCATTCGACGGCTGATTGTTGACGAACCACGGGGTGTAGGCGGGGCTATCGGTGGCGACGGTGAGTTTGCCCCGGGAGTACACGTGCGAGGAAATCGTGGTCGTACACGTGGCGAGTGACGGGGCGGCGCCCGCGTTGGTGAGCGCCAGGCTCCCGCTCAGTAGTGTCCCGGCGAAGGCCGTCGTGGTGAGAAGTGAAGCGAGGACGAGTCGAATGGCACGCATGGACATCCCTTCAGAACGCGCGTTGACGTCGCGGTGCCAGACAGTGTAACGCTTGGACGTGGCGAAATTGGGGCCCGGTTCGAGGCGAGTCGCGGTGCCCCGCGCGTCACGACATCTTGGAGTGCCACCGAGAAGTCTTTAGTAGGCTGTATCGAGGGAGAGGTGGGTGAGTCCGGTTTAAACCACATTCCTGCTAAGAATGCGGCCTGCGAAAGTGGGCCCGAGGGTTCAAATCCCTCCCTCTCCGCCAGCAGACACCGAGCGCGTCGCGCTCGGTGTCGCTACGTAAGGAGATGTGGTGCGGTACTGGATTGAGACCCTCGGGTGCCCGAAGAACCACGTGGACTCGGACAAATTAGCCGGACTCCTGGAGTCCCAGGGTTACCTCGTCGCCGCGAGCCCCGAGGACGCCGACGTCGTCGTCGCCAACACGTGCGCCTTCATCGAGGCGGCCCGAGAGGAGTCCATCGAAACGGTGCTCGAGCTCGCTGATCGCAAATCCAGCGGGGCCCGCCTCGTGGTGACGGGCTGCATGGCCGAGCGCTACGGCGACGAACTCGCCGCCGCCTTGCCCGAGGTCGACCTGGTGGCGGGCTTTGGCGAGAGTTTGACGGCGTTCGCCTCGACGCCCGTACAACTTCGCGATCGTCCGGGGTCGTCCTTTGACCTGTTGAATCTTCCCCGACCGAAGTCCAAGGTGCCGTGGGCCTACCTCAAGATTGCCGAAGGGTGCGACCGGCGCTGTGGCTTCTGCGCGATACCGACCTTCCGCGGCGACCAGCGCTCGCGNNAGTTGGGGCCACGACCGGCGTTCCGCGGGGCGCGGCGGCCCGCTCGAAGTGTTGGACGACGGTGGCACCCAGCCCCTGATCGAACTCACCAGGACCTTAAGCGCCGATGTCGATCGCGTGCGGCTGCTCTATCTCTACCCGTCAGGTCTCACGCCGGGACTGATCGACACCATCTTGGCCACCGGCGTGCCGTACTTCGATCTCTCCTTACAGCACGCGTCGCGGCCACTGATGCGCGCGATGCGCCGCTGGGGCGACGGGAGTCGGTTCTTAGAGCGGATCGCGACGATTCGCGCCCTCGAGCCCGACGCCACGTTTCGCTCCTCGTTCATCCTGGGCTATCCCGGCGAGAGCGAAGAGGATCAGCGCGTGCTGCTCGACTTCATCGAGTCCGCCCAGCTCGATTGGGCCGGCTTCTTCACCTTCTCCTCCGAGGTCGGCACCTACGCCAATGATCTGGACGCGCCGGTGCCGCACGAGTTGGCCCTGGAGCGACTGCGCGAAGTCTCCGAGCTCCAAGACACCATCACCGCCAAAAAGCGCGACGCCCTGGTGGGCACGCGTCAGGTGTTGCTCATTGACTCGCCCGGGGTGGGGCGCAGCGAGCGTGAGTGCCCCGAGATCGACGGCGTCGTGGTGATCGACGGGTCACTTAGCGTGGGATCGATGGTGGAGTGCGAGATCGTGGCGAGCCGGGGCACCGACCTTGAGGCGGTGGCGCGGTGAGCACGGAGCGCACCTACGGTCCCACCGCGCTGCTCACGCCCGCGAACTACATGACCGGGTTTCGACTACTGGTGGCGCCGGTCTTCATCTACATGATCCTCGTTCATCGCATCTCGTGGTGGACGACCGGCGTCGGGCTGCTCGCCGCGCTGTCGGACTACTTTGACGGAATTGTGGCGCGCCGTCACGGCACGACGACGTCGGGCGCCTTTCTCGACCCCCTGGCCGACAAGGTGATCGTGCTCGGGGGCCTCTACGCCATCATCCTGGCCCGGCCCCACGGGGTNNTATCGCTCGCGCTCGGCCAAGCGCGGCGTCTCGATCCCGGCCAGCCGACTCGCGAAGTGGAAGACCTTCGTCCAGGACTGGGCCATCGCTCTTTGTGTCATACCGGTCACGGCCCACCACGTCTGGGTGGCCACGGCCACGATCTGGCTGGCCGTGGCCCTGACGCTCTACACCGGTTGGCAGTACTACTACGTGGGCAAGCGGGCGGTCGCACGTGCGAGTTGAGATCGTCGCGGTCGGCACCGAGCTGCTCCTCGGCCAGATTCCCGACACCAATTCCCAGTGGTTGGGCGAGCGACTGGCCGCGAACGGCATTCCGTCACATTTTCACCAGCACGTGGGCGACAATCACGAGCGCATCGTGCTGGCCTTTCGCACCGCGCTGGCGCGCAGTGACGCGATGATCGTGTGCGGGGGACTGGGCCCCACGCAAGACGACATCACGCGTGCCGCCTTGGCCGAGGTGATGAACGTACCCCTCGATCGCGACGAGGGACTCGTGGCGAAGATTCGCGCGATGTTCGAGTCGCGCGGACGCGCGATGCCCGACAACAACCTGCTCCAGGCCGACGTGCCGCGCGGGGCGAGCATCATCGCCCAGACCCGCGGCACGGCCCCCGGGTTGATCTGCGCGGTCGGACTGAAGGTGGTCTACGCCGTGCCCGGCGTGCCCAACGAGATGAGCGAGATGTTCGAGCGCGCGATTCTCCCTGATCTCCTCTCGCGCCAGCGCCAGGCCGGCGAGACGGCCGTCATTCGCAGCCGCGTGCTGCGCACGTGGGGCACGAGTGAGTCGGCACTCGCCGAAGCGGTGTCGGCGCGTTTCGACGCACTCGAAGATGGCGGTGGGGTCACGATCGCCTTTCTCGCCTCGGGGATCGAGGGCATCAAGGTGCGCCTGACGGCAAGGGGTGAGAACGACGACGAGGCGTGGGCCCTGCTGGCCGAGGAGGAACGTTATGTGCGCACGCTCATCAACGAACGCTTCGGCGACATCATCTTTGGCGTTGACGACGAGTCCATGGAAGACGTGATCGCGCAACGCCTGATCGGGCGCGGTGCCACGCTGGCGCTCGCCGAATCGCTCACCGGCGGTCTGATCGCGAGCCGGCTGGTCAACGTCGCGGGCGCGTCGCAGTGGTTTCGCGGGGGCGTCGTGAGCTACGCCTCGCAGGTCAAGTTCGACCTCCTGCACGTGCCCGAGGGACCGGTCGTCAGCCCCGAGGCCGCCGAGGCCATGGCGCGCGGCGTGCGCGAGCTCTTCGGGGCCGATATCGGGCTTAGTGTCACGGGCGTCGCCGGACCCGAAGAGCAAGACGGTTTGGCGCCCGGGACCGTCTTCGTGGGGCTCGATCTCGGGGGCCGCGTCGAGCACGTGGCGCTGCGCCTGCCCGGGGATCGACCCCGCGTGCGCGCCTACAGCGCCATCAGCGCGCTCGATGCCCTTCGCCGAGCGCTCGATCGAACGACGCCGCCCTCCACGCTCCTCTAACCTCGCTAGAGAAAGTGAGGTGGCCATGCCGTCACTCGAGGTCCAGGTCGATCCGCGAAGCTTCGGGTTCTCGCCAGAGCGTCTCGAACGCATACAACCCTTCTTCGACCGCTACGTCAAGGAACGCCGTCTCGCGGGCTGGCTCGCCACGGTGTCGCGAGGCGGCGAGTTGGTCCACGTCGCCAAGGGTGGGGACCGCGACCGAGAGCAGGGACTCGAGGTCACGAACGACACGATCTGGCGGATCTATTCGATGACCAAGCCCATCACCGCAATCGCGGTGATGATGCTCTACGAGGAGGGCCTCTTCGACCTCAACGACGAGGTCGGAAAGTGGATCGACGCCTTGCGTGAGCCGCGCGTGTGGCATCGCGGCACGCCCGCAAAGTATGAGACCGTGCCGGCCATCGAACCGGTGCGGGTGCACCACCTCTTGACGCACATGAGCGGACTGACCTACGGCTTTGGCTACGTGCATCCCGTGGACGCGCTTTATCGAGCCAAGGGCTACGAATTCGGTTACGCCAAGGGAGCTGATCTCGTGCAGGCCGTCACCGACTGGTGCACTAGCCCGCTCCTGTTTCAACCCGGTAGTCGCTGGAACTACTCCGTCTCGTTCGACGTGCTCGGTCGCCTCATCGAGATTTGGAGTGGACAGCCACTCGACGTCTTCATGAAGGAGAGAATCTTCGATCCCCTGGGCATGCCTGACACCGAGTGGTGGTGCCCGCCCGAAAAGCTCGATCGCCTGGCCATGCTCTACACGCCGGCGAAGGGCGAGTGCGTGGCCGCCGAGGAAGTGGCCCGCGCCGCCACGCGCGCGCCGCGGGTCTTGGGTGGCGGGGGTGGTCTGCTCTCGACGGCGTACGACTACAACCGGTTCATCACCATGATGCTGCGCGGCGGCGAACTCGACGGCGTGCGACTTCTCTCGAGTCGAACGCTCGAGCTCATGACCGAGAATCACTTACCCGGCGACGCTGACTTAGAGGCGGTGGCGACCGACTCCTTCTCCGAGACGAGTTACGCCGGAGTGGGCTTTGGCCTGGGAATGTCGGTCGTCATTGACCACCGGAAGAATAAGGCCCTGGCTTCGGAGGGCACCTTCGCCTGGGGTGGCGCGGCGTCGACGGCCTTTTGGGTCGATCCGGTCGAAGACCTCACCGTGAGTTTCTTCACCCAGTTGCTGCCGAGCAGCACCTACCCAATTCGACGTCAACTTCAGGGCCTCGTCTATTCGGCGTTGGTGGATTAGGACTGCAACGGCGCACTCACCTGGTCGGTCGGCCGTAAAGTCCATTAGGGGGAATTCAGAAGGAAATACCC
>PKXH01000012.1 GCA_003133405.1 Acidimicrobiaceae bacterium
AGGTGTAGCCGGTCTTGGTGAGGCTCGCGCCCGGGGCCACGCTGAAGGTGCCGCCGTAGTTGACGTTGGCCTGGGTGGGCGCGGTGCCCACGCCCCCGCCGTTGAGGTAGGTGACCGAGTAGCTGTTGATCGTCCACTGCGCGGTCAAGGTGACGTTGGCCGCGCCCACGGTGTAGGTCGAGGTGGGCAGGTAGGTGGTGGTGCCGTCGCTCCAGCCGCTAAAGGTGTAGCCGGTCTTGGTGAGCCCGCTCGCTGGCGCGACTAAGAACGTGCCGCCAACGTTGACGTTGGCCTGGGTGGGCAGCGTGCCGCTGGCCCCGCCGGCGTTGTAGGTGACCGTTTCGTTCTGGGCCTGGACGGTGGGAGTCCACTGGTCGAACTCGCCGTCGCCGTCATACGCCGTGATCGTTAAGGCGTAGGGCCCGGCACCTAGCGACGCCGGCAGCGTGAACGTGAGCAGGGACTCGTAGTCGGTTTTCTCCGAGCCACCGTACTGCGGGTTGACGTAGTTCCCAGCGGGATAGCCCGACGTGGCAGTGATCGTGACCGGCAAGAGTTGCCCATTCCACGAGACGGTCGGAAGTGCGTACTTCCCATTTCCATCGATCGGGCTGTCGTCGATATAGACGATGCTCATCTTCTCGCCCGGCGTCACTGCGGCGTTGTTCGCCCAGCTCGGATCGGCGAGGAGCGACTCCAGGACGTGATCGTTGGTCCACTGCGCGTAGAGGGTGACGCTCGAAGTAAAGGGATATATCGCGCCGTCTAGATGCGCCGTGCCCGAGCCGTCGGGTTGGGTGTTCCAGCCCGCGAAGAAGAAGCCGTCGCGCGCAAAGGAGTTAAGGCTCAGCGGAGTCGCGACGCCGAAGGCTTCGGTTTCGTTCGCCATGGTGCCGGTAATGCTGGGAGGACCGTTGGCGTTGTAGGTAACCGTCACGGCGCCAGGGGTCCACTGCGCGTAGAGCGTGGTCGAGCTCGTCAGCGTGTCGGGCGAGGTGACGAGCGTGCCGCCGGTGGGTGAAGTGAACCATCCGTTAAAGGTGTAACCAGTCCGGGTGTCGCCGGGCAAGGTGACGGTGGTGTCATAGGCGCCCGAGATCGGCGCCACCGCGACGCCGCCGTCAGTCACGAAAGTGACGGTTTCGCTCACGGTCCCGGTCTCGACGTTGCTCGTCCACTGGTCGTATTCGCCGTCGCCGTCGTACACGGTGACCGTTATGGGGTAGGTCCCGGTTCCGAGCGTCGTTGGCAGCGTGAACGTGAGCAGGTCCTCGTAGTCGTTTTTCTCCGAGCCACCGAACAGGGGGTTGACGTAGTTCCCAACGGCATAGCCCGACGTCGCGGTGACCGTGACCGGCACGAGCTGACCGTTCACCGTCACGCTGGGAAGCACGTACTTCCCGTTTCCATCGATCGGGCTGTCATCCATGTAAACGATGGTCATCTTTTCGCCCGGCGTCACTACAGCGTTGTTCGCCCAGCTCGGATCGGCGAGGAGCGACTCTGTCTTCTTATTGTCACTGGACGACCACTGCGCGTAGAGGGTGACGCTCGAGGTAAAGGGATAGATCGCTCCGTCCTGGTACGCCGTGCCCGAGCCGTTGGGCTGGGTGTTCCAGCCCGCGAAGGAGTTGCCGGCGCGAGTGAAGGTGTTTTGGCTCAGCTCCGTCGCTGCGCCGTTGGTCTCGGTCTGGTTGGCCATGGTGCCTTGGGCGCCGTTGGCGTTGAACGTGACCGTCACTGAAATCGACGTCCACTGCGCGAAGAGGGTGGAGTTAGCGGTGAAGGGGAAAGTCGCGCCGTTGGCGTAGGCCGTGCCCGAACCGTCGGCCCGGGTGTTCCAACCACTGAAGGTGTAGCCGGGGCGGGTGAAGGTGTTGAGCGTCAAAGCGCCGGCAACGTTGTAACTTCCCGTCTGGCTCGGCATCGGACCGCCGCCACCGTTGGCGTTGAAAGTGACCGTAACGTTGGCCGCCCACTGCGCGTAGAGGGTGGTGTTAGCGGTAAGGGTGTAAGGAGATGTGAGCGCCGATCCCCCAGTGGCGGCAGTGAACCAGCCGAGAAACGTGTAGCCCGGATAGGGCGGCGCGACAGGAAGCGTGATCGTCGAGGCGTTCAAACCAGAAATGGGCGCCACCGCAGGAGCGCCTTCGGTGTTGAAGGTGATCCGGTCGGTTGGCTGCGTAATGAAGCTAAGGACGTTGCTGTAGGAAGTGCCGGCCGAGTTCACTCCCTCGACTTGGTAGTAATACGTCTTACCCGTGGTGAGTCTCGTAATCGCCGCCGTAATCGGCGTCGACGCGGAGCCAGAGACCGACGACGGGCTCGCGGGCGTCGAAGCAGCACTGGCGCACTTCGACAGCGACGACGAGGTCGAGTAACAAAAGCTCACCGCCGTTGAAGCACCGTTCGAAGTGGCGACACCATTGAGCGTCGCCGTCGTGCCCGTCAGGTCAGAGGCGGCGGTTGCCGTCACGCTCGGGGCCGTTACCAGCGGGCCGCCGCCGTTGCCCCCTGAGTTGGAACCTGACCCGCCGGAGCACGGATTACTCGGCGACTGGGGAGAACTGTTTGAATACGTCTCTTGCACATGCTCAGTCAGTACGTTGCCGTTCAGCGTGTACGAACAGGGAAGCGAGTGGCCATTATTGTCGGAGTCGCTCGGCGGCGAGATCGTGCCCCAGACGGACGTGACGTTAAATACTGTCGTCGTGACTTGATAGCCGCCGTTTGACGTGGGCGTTATCTGTGCACCGCTCGGCAGTGAGAGCGAGTACTGGAACGCGTACGACGATCCCGACTGCGATTCGCCGTTGAACTGGCCCCATGAATTGTTCTGCGACGAGCCCGAGCCGTCGTGTGAAGAAATTGACGAATTGTTGAGACTGCCCGAATTACCGCTGACTCCGTAGGCCGGAATCGCTAACGCGGTCGCACTAAGGGTGGCGCCAAGAATGGTGACGAGTGCAAGGGCGGACGCCAACTTCCTCGCATGATTAATTTTCACTACGCCCTCACGCCTCTACGACCCTTGGCACGGTGCCCCCCGTACCTCAGTGGTTAGTGTACAAAATATTCCTACCAACGCTACTATCCGTATAACTTTTTCAATTTCACCAGTAAATCAACGGCTTTTGCTCGTGGTCAAGTTCGTCGGAAGGGTCAGTATCTCGTCACCGAGAGGAATTCGGAAAATTCATTTTTCCATGCAATAGTGCTTGTGTACTAGTAGCGCGCAATGAGTTTTGAGTCATGGATTTCAACACATCATGAACAAGATGAATCAATTAAGAGTGCATAACATTCCGATGACGTTGAAAGTCAGACAATTCAGGTAATTCTTAATATCGCGCCGGGGCACTGAAATAGGTCGTCGTCTCTTTCACCATCAATGACATTCGAGCGGCGTGAACGCATCCGAAGAGCTACTGGAGACCCGTATCAATCGCCTGACAGATCTCGACGCATCCAACACGATCAAGGTTTATTGTGGTCGAGGCCGTTAACAGATCTTCGATGTCCGACGACGTAGCGGTTTTCAACAAGAATCGAGACAGAAATGACCGGTCCGCCGTTAGAAGTAAGGGCTTTTCCTACGATCTTCACCCGATGAACGTAAAACCTTCTTAGTGGCGGGGGCAAGATTTGAACTTGCGACCTTCGGGTTATGAGCCCGACGAGCTACCAGACTGCTCCACCCCGCGTTGCTATGTGACATGTTAGTAGAGATCTCGAAGCGTCATCTCTGGCACCGGGTAGCTGAGCCCATCTCCCCGCGACTGATTCAATCGTGGGCCACGGCGACATGCTTCAATTCTCTTCGCGTACGCGCGTTCGCGCCGACAATGAACATTGATATTTGAGGAACGAGGGGAAGCAGTTAAAACCTGCAACACAAAGATTGCCACGGTGTAATCCGAAAGAAACGCCTCGACACGATGAGGGGTGGTCCGTTCTCACTGAAGTGCTCGGCCGTCGAGCGCGCCGAGAACGGCTTCTCTCGGGAAATTTCACTACATGCACGTCCCGGCGCGATCCATGACTGGGCGGTCATTCCTTCGTCTTGGTCGCGTACCAAGAGTGCATGTTTCAAAGGGTCTGAGGACCTGTACTGCGGCGCACGCTACGCGTCTGATAGTCAGGAGTACACGGATTAATGAATTGGGAGGACTTTAGATGATGAAGCGATTGGCGTCAGGCGTCGCGGCGGTGGCACTCATAATGGGAGGTATGGCCTTCTTCGGTGCATTCAGTGCCGAGGCATCGGGTACTCCCACGATTACGATCACACCAAATACCGGCCTGGTCAACGCGCAGTCGGTGACTGTCACCGGCTCCGGCTTTACGCCTAATTTGGGGGTCGGTTCGACGGTCGCTGTGGAGTGCCTGACCTCGGCCACCGACTCAACTGGCTGTGACACCACCGATTACGTACTCGTCACCTCTAACGCGAGTGGCGATTTGACTACCGCACTTGGAGCTTTGTCGATCCCCTTTACCGTACACGTAGGAGCCATCGGCAGTGGGACTTGCGGGACCTCAGCGACTGACGCCACGTGCAAAATCTCCGTCGGCACCGTGGCGACTGGGGTGGCCTTGACCACCGGGGCGATCACCTTCGCTTCGGGGGGCACGACGACAACGACCACCACCACACCGACGACGACCACGACCACACCTACGACGACGACGACCACGACCACACCGACGCGCAGCGTTCAGGTCTCGCCGTCCACGGGCCTCAGCAAAGGCGCGTCGGTGAGTGTTACCGGCGCCAACTTCACGCCCGGTGACTCGGTCTACGCCGTTGAGTGTCTGGCCACGGCCACCTCCCAAGCCGGTTGTGACACTGCCACGGCGACCGCGATCACCGTGAACGCCGACGGCACGCTCCCCGCGACGACGTTCAAGGTCGCCACCGGCACCGTTGGAACGGGCACCTGCGGCACTTCTTCTTCGAACCTGAGTAACTGCGAAATCGAAGTGGCAAATCCGTCAGGTGCCGACGCGGGAGCCACCCCCATCACGTTCAGCGCACCTAAGGTTGTCACTCCGTCGCCCAAGACCACCAAGTCGACGGGAACGGCCGTTCCAGGAAAGACCGTTGTGATCACCGTCTTGGGCAGCCACTTCACCGCGGTTTCGAAGGTCTCAGGTCCCGCTGGCGCCACCGTGAGTGTCAAGAGCGTCACGGCATCCAAGTTGACGTTGAAGGTCAAAGAAGCCGCCAACGCCAAGAAGGGTTCGTACACCCTGACGATTCACTTCAAGAGCGGAAAGACAGCCACCGTCAAGTACACCGTGAAGTAACCACGTCTCTCGTCTAGCTACGCCAACGACGCCCCCTCCAGCGAGGGGGCGTCGTTGTTTCTAGAATCCCCTCGTGACGGAGCGGATCCGTTAGGTCGAAGAGTAAGGTTCAGCGGTAGTGGACGACCTCCAACGGCGCACCGAGCTAATAAATATTGTCAACGGGGACGTCACCTTCGAAGGCGAGCACTCCCTCGATGATTTGCACGATGAATCGCTGCACGTTCGCCCCCGCGCGCCCTTCGCGGTGGCCCGTCCCCACTCCAGCGAGGAAGTGGCCGAGCTCGCTCGCTGGGCCAGTCGTCACCGGGTTTCGGTGACCCCACGCGGTTCGGGAACCGGACTCTCCGGCGGCGCCGTGCCCGTCAACGGTGGCCTCGTGATCTGCTTTGACCAGATGCGCGAAGTCGTACGTGTTGACGTTCGCGACCACGTCGCGGTCGTCCAGGCGGGCATCACGCTCCAGGAGCTCAACGAGAGGCTTCTCGGCACCGGACTGCACTATCCGGTCTACCCCGGCGAGCTCTTGGGGTCGCTCGGCGGCAACGTCAACACCAACGCCGGGGGCATGCGCGCGGTGCGCCACGGCGTCACGCGCCATCACGTGCTCGGACTCAAAGTCGTCTTGATGGACGGGACCATGCTCAATACCGGCGGACCCGTCGTTAAGTCCTCGTCGGGTTACGACCTCACCCAGTTGATCATCGGCAGCGAGGGCACGCTGGCATTCGTGACCGAGGTCACGCTCAAACTCTCGCCCGTGTTGGCCCACGCGGCGACGATGCTCGTCCCCTTTAGCGACCTTCTCGCCGTCACCAGCGTCGTGCCGACGCTCATCGCCTCGGGTCTGGCGCCGTCGATTCTGGAGTACCTCGACGTGTTGACCATGGCCGCGCTCGAAAGGGGCACTGACCTTCAACTCGGCGTCGACCCAGCGATCGCCCGGCTGACCGCGGCCTATCTCATCGTCGTGCTCGAGACCAGGACCGCCGAGCAACTCGAGGCCGACCTCGTCGCGGCGGCCGGGCTGGTCTCGGACGCCGGCGCGCTGGACGTCTACGTGCTCGAAGGCGCCGCGGCGTCCCAGCTCATCAAAGCGAGGGAGCGCGTCTTTTGGATGTCCAAGGCCGCGGGCGCGCACGAGATCATCGACGTCGTGGTGCCGCGTTCGGCGGTGCCCACCTTCCTCGAACAGGTCGGCCAGCTGGCCGAGNNCGCAACGAACTCTTGTTGGAGCTGTTCCGCGCCGGGGTCGCGCTCGGCGGCGCGGTGTCGGGTGAGCACGGCCTGGGCATCGACAAGCGCGGGCCGTACCTAGCGCTCGCGGACCCGGCACTCGTGGAGCTTCAGCGAAAGATCAAGCGCGTGTTTGATCCCGAGGGACTGCTCAATCCCTTTCGCCATCTTGACGAACGAGACCACGACTGAAGTCACCATGCGCGCGACGTCGAATCGCGCTCGCGACGCCGTGCACCCCAATGACTAACTGACCCTTAGCCGCCGGTGAGCGAGTTCTGGGCCAGTTGGAGCTGTTGGTTCATGGCGTTGACGTCTTTTTGATATAGCCCCAGGTCCCCGTTCGACAGCGCCTTTTGCGCGTTGGCGTAGTCGGCCGAGGCCTGTTGGAGGTACGAGGCCGCGCTGAGATTGGTCGTCGGCGTGGTCGTGCCGTTGCCTTTGCCCTTGCCGGGTGAGCTGGTCAGGCCGCTCACGTTCGCGCCCAGCACGTCCGAGAGCGCCCCGGCCAACGTCGGCTCGATGCCCACGTCTTGGTTGAACACCGCGATCACGTAGCGCAGCTGCGGCATCGGGTTCGAGGTGCTGGACACGTAGAGCGGGCGGATGTAGAGCACGGATGAGTCGAGCGGCACCGTCAGGTTGTTGCCGAGTATGACCTGCGAGCCGTGCTGGTCGAGGAGAGTGATACTGGAGCTGACCTTGGAGGTCTGTTGGATCTCCGAGTCGGCCTGCAGCGGTCCGGTGACCGTCTGGCCCCGCGTGGTCTCGTAGACGCTGAGTTGGCCGTAGTCATTGGGGTCGCTGGTGGCGACCATGAACGCCGTCAGACTCTGGACCGTCGAGGAGTTTCCCGCCGGCACGTAGTCGATCATCTCGAGCAACTGCTGGTGGTTCGCGTTCGGCAGCGAGCCGACCTGGAAGACCGGGCTCATTGGTGAGAGCGAGGTGGAGACCACGTTGCCCGCCGCATCAACGACGGCCGTGCGCGCCAGCGCCTCGGAGGGCGAGCCCGCGCCAGTCGTCGGCGAGACCTCCCAGCGGTCCGAGGCGCTGTAGAAGGCGCTGGCCGAAGTGATGTGGTAGCGCCCGTAGGTCGCGGCCTGAACCGAGAGGAGGTCCGAGGGGTAGCGCAGGTGCGTTCGGATCGTCGAGGGCATCGCGCTCATGGGCAGGAACATCGAGGGAAAGGCCGAGCGGTAGGCCTTCAAGACGGGGTCGCTGGGGTCGTTGGCGTAGAACTTCATCGATCCGGTGTAGGCGTTGACGACCACCTTGACCGAGTTGCGCGCGTAGTTAAAGGAGTTGGGCAGCCCGCCCATGGTGATCCCGAGCTGCGCAGCGTTCTCGCTGTAGGGGTACTGGCTCGTCGTGGTGTAGCCGTCCAGCACGTACTGCACCTCACCGTTGGCGATGACGGCGTAGGGCGAAGAGTCAAAGGAGAGGAACGGTGCGGCCTTCTGGGCCATCTGGCGCACGTCGCGTACGAAGAGCACGCGGCTCTTCGAGTCAATCTGGTTCGAGATGAGAAAGTTGAAGTCACCGAGACGAAGCGCGAGCGCCATTCGTGAAAAGATGTTCCCCACCGCGACGCCTCCGGTGCTCGAGTAGTGCGTCTCGACGGGCGAGCCGGCATTCGCGCCCGAGTTCACTTGGTAGTCCAGCTCGGGCTGCTTGGAGTTCGCCACCACCCATCCGGGGTCGTTGATGCCGAAGTAGATGTCGGGCTGGGTCAACGTCGGCATGCCGTTGGTCGACAGGGGCGGGACGTTGGAAACGACGAAGTTGGGGTTGCCGGTCGCGGCGTCCACCTGGTTCGCCGCCACGACGGCCGCGCCGATGCCGTGGGTGTACTGGAGGTGCTGGTTGACCCAGCTCTGGGAGGGCAAACTTCCCGTATTGAGCTGACGCGCGCCGATCAAGACCGGGGTCAACTTGCCATTGACGAAGTAACGGTCTACCGACAGCGTGGAGAAGGTGTAGTAGGAGCGTATCGACTGACGTCGTGTCACCGTCTCCAGGGCAATCGTGCTCGCCGGGTCCCAAAGTCGAATGTTGTTCAAGGTCGGCTTGTCGGCTTTGATCTGGGCTTCGGTGATCGACGTCGAGCCGGCGAAGGCGTGATACTTCACACGGTCCAGACCAAAGGCCGCCCGGGTCGCGGTGATGTTGCGCTGGATGTACGGCGCCTCTAGGGACTGTTGGTTGGGCGAGACCTTGAGGGCCTGGAGGAACGTGGGGTAGAGCACGCCGATGACCAGCGCCACGAAGGCCCACAGACCCACCGCCACCACGGGCAGTGACCAACCCCTCGAGCGCACGTTGTACAGCAGGATGGCCGCGGCGGCCAGCGAGAGGTAGAAGAGTATCGTCAACGCCGGCATTCGCGCGTGCACGTCGGTGTAACTCGCGCCTTGGGCGTAGCCGTTGGTGGAGTTGACCAGCTCCCATTTGGCGAGCAGGTAGCCGGCCGCTTTCATGAGGGCAATAGCTGCACCGATCACCGACAGGTGGGCCTTCACCCGCGGCGACACCCGAGGCGTGACGCGCGTGGTACGGATGCCGCCGTTCAAGAAGTGAAAGCCCGTCGTCACCAATAACGCCAGGATCAAGATGACGAGAAACCACGTCACGACGAAGGAGAGAAAGGGCAACGTGAAGACGTAAAAGCCCAGGTCCTTGTGAAAGACCGGGTCCTTAATGTGGAACAGTTGCGCGTGCGAGAAGAGAAGGTACTTCTGCCACTGGCCGGTGGCGTTGAGCCCGGCGATGAGCCCCATGACGAGTGCGATGGCGGCGTATATCCGCTTGGCGTAGGGTCGTACGACGTTTTGGAAACGTCGCACGACCTCGTCTTCGGGATCAAAGGAGAGGTCACGGGCGCCGAATCGATCGGTCAGCAAGAGATTGCCCCACATGATGAAAAAGAAAACGGCGCCGAAGGTGAGGCACAGTCCCACTTTGACGAAGAAGAGAGTGGAAAAGACGCTGGAGAGCCCCACCGAGGAGAACCACATCTGATCGGTCCACAGCACCGCCAGGTTGCGCAAGGAGAGAAAGCCGACCAGGAGAACGACGAAGGCGAGCCCGATCCAGAATCGCCGCGAGAGACGTCCGATGCGGCGGGGACGCTTAGGGACGTCGGTGGGACTACGCACGAGTTGAGCCTAGGTCCTTCCTAGACGGGTACAACAGTGCAGGCGCAGCCCGCGTGCAGCGGCGGGTACGGCGAACCGCTGGGAAAGTTCTCACCCGCGAGCCGCTCCGCGCTCGAGGCGTCGCGCGCGCACGCGTCACAGGGCGCGTCATTGGGCGCAGCGACAAAGCGCACGAGACGGCCCTGAGCGGCCGTCACGACACCCAGGTGGAACGCCCGTCGGGCAGCGTCGGTGCAAAGTCGCTCGACGCGCGCGCCGCGCCACTCGCGATACGCCGCGTTCGCGCGTTCGGTGCCCTCGCCACTACCGTCGGCCAAGATTCGCTTGCGCAGGGCCAGGACGATCGTCACGGCCAGGTCGGCCGCGCAGTCCTCGAGCGCTGCTTTGGACAGTGGCGCGCCCGCGACGCCCGCCTCGTCCTTGGCGAACTGCTCACCGGCGCTCGCCGCGTGGCCCAGGGCCTCATAGGCCGCCTCGGCGTAGCGCGCGCGCTGGGCGTGCTCGTCTTCGAGTTCGGTCGTGATCATGGCCTTCACGTCGCGCAGCCGCTCGAGCATGACGTTCTGGTCGTCCTGTAACGCTCGCTTCACTCGCCGGGTCAGCACTACGAGCGACTCGTCGAGCGCCTGGTCCCGGCGACTGAAGAG